>JAFDEW010000013.1 GCA_019310125.1 Deltaproteobacteria bacterium
TGAAATTGCCAATGTGCTCGGTGCCGAGGGAATAGACTATATGCTTGCCTCGAGCCGGGGTCAGCCCATGAATATCTATTTCACCCTTCCGTCCTGCGTTCCCGCCACAACCATGGAAACTTCGGGTGCAGCACTTACGGCAGAGGATCTTTTGCCGTTTATGGGCCATGAGCGGATTCTGGCATTGGCCGAAATGATGAATTATCCGGGGGTAATCCATGAAGATCCGGAAGTTCTAAGAAAAATAGAGATGGCCAAAAAAGGCCGCAAACCCGTGGACGGTCATGCGCCCGGACTTTCCGGTCATGATCTTTGCGCTTATATATCCGCGGGAATTTCGAGTGACCATGAATGTACCACGGAACGGGAGGCAAAAGAAAAACTTAATTTGGGAATGCACATCATGATCCGGGAGGGGACGGCCGCGAAAAATCTGGACGCATTGATCCCGGTGGTAAACGAACGAACCGCTCGCCGTATGATGTGGTGCACGGATGACAGACATCCCCAGGACATCCTGGGAAAAGGGCATATTGATTCAATGGTTCGTAAAGCCATAGTTGCCGGCCTTGACCCTGTGATTGCGATTCAAATGGCCACGATAAATCCTGCCGAATATTTCAGGATCGAAACTGTCGGCGCGATTGCCCCGGGCCGAAGAGCGGATCTGGTGGTGTTTTCAGATCTTGACTCCCCTTACATGGAAGCCGTGTATTCCGGCGGTGTTCTGGTGGCTGAAAACGGAAAGATGTCACCTGAAATCGCCTCCCCCGATCCTGTTCTTGTACCGCCGTCCATGAACGTTGACATGAAACAAATAGATCTTTCCATCCCGGCGGCAAAAGGGCGCATCCGAGTCATGGATGTCGTGCCGGACCAGATAATAACCGGGCAACGCATAATGGAGGCGATGATATGGGAAGGCAAGGCCGTTGCCGACACCGCTCGGGATATTTTGAAAATTGCGGTCGTTGAACGGCATACCGGGTCGGGCAATGTGGGAAAAGGCTTTGTCAGAGGGTTTGGCTTGAAACGGGGAGCCATCGCATCAAGTGTGGCCCATGACTCCCACAATATCATTGTTGTGGGAACCAATGATGATGATATGAAGGCTGCGATCCGGGCCATCGTCAAAATGGGAGGAGGTCTGGCGGCGGTATATGATAAAAAGGTCTGTGCTGATCTTGCCCTTCCCATCGCAGGGCTTATGTCCTTAGAACCCATTCAAGCGGTGCGTGATAAGATAGACCGCCTGATCCATGCTTCCAGGGAATTGGGCACAAGACTTGCCGATCCTTTTATGACCCTCTCGTTTTTGGCACTTCCCGTTATTCCCGAGCTGAAGATTACGGATAGAGGGCTGGTTGATGTTGCCCGGTTCACCACTGTGTCTTTGTTTGTGGATTAAATAGGACGGTCTCGTAAAAAATCCAACTTCTGCGTTGTGCTGCATTTCGCAATCATTCAACGTACGAAAAGTACGCCCCATGATTACAAAATTTGCACGCCTTGAATTTGAACTTTTTACGAAACCGTCTAAATTGGATTTTTTACGAGTTCATCAAATAGTGTCCATCCAGAAACGGCATCTTTCGGCTCCCGGCGGCATTCTCGCTTGTTTTCAATCCTCGAAATAGCGCGCTATGCCTGTCGGAGATCCCGTGATGTTTTCGGGGCGGTTGAAAACTCGCTCGGGCATTGCCGGAAACCAAAATCTACCATTTCTGGATGGACACTATGTTGCATTCTACGTGACAGTTAGGCGGTCTGGATTATTTACGGATAACCCCACGTTATTTTTTATATAAATTCCCCACAAAGACTGTAAAAATTAAGATGGTAACACTTGCCCAAAAATGGCAAACTTGTTGCCGAATATTGTCGCAATAACACGGATCATACGATTTGCTTGTTTAACACAACCTGCCGGAATTTAATCAATTCTAGATTTTTTTCTATGTGTTTGTAACTTTTGCATGGTTTTTGCAATAACTCAGCTGAACCGTGTTGCGATTATAGAAAATAGAATACACAAGGGCTGACATATGAAATTAAAGTCTTTTATCCAATTTATTATTGTACTGATAATAATATACCTTATCGGAGGATGTGCGGATAGAATGCCGTTTTTTTTTAATGGCAAGGTTTTCCGTTATCCGGATTCCAAGATTGTAAACCAAATGCGCCTGAAGGACGGGTGTTATGCCGAGCTTGAAACCAACGATTCATGGAAAAACGTACTAGAATATTACAAATATCATATGAGCAAAACCGGCTGGTCAATACGGGTTGAACGAGAATTTGCGTCACCCGATAGCGATGACCCGAAATCAGCCGCTTTTTTGGTTTTTTTTAAAGACAATGAAGGAGTAATGATTGATACCTATCCGTCGGTTAGCGGCGATAAAACACAGATCGCTTTGTTTATGGGGGACATTGATGAATAATAAAGGCTTCACGTTAACCGAACTGACCGTTACCCTTGCCCTTTTGGGTATAATGTCGGCCATTTCCATACCCAGTTATTTTTCCTGGCTTCCCAGGCACCGATTGCAAACCTCCGTAAGACATATTTATGATGACATGAACATGGCGAGATCCAGAGCGGTGAAAACCAATGCAGATATCGGTATACAATTTATCCCTTCAAATGAAACTTATAGAATATTCATAGACGCAAATCAAGACCAGACCTATGATACAGGCGATGACGATCTAAGTACCGGTACGCTGGAAAATGACGTAGATATTACAGGATCTACATTTACTAGTGATACGTATGGATTTAATAGCAGGGGGATGTCCGCCGGTACCACAGGCGAGGTTCGTTTGACAAATCCCAGCGGACTTTTTCTGGGGGTGCGCGTAAATACTTCCGGCTGTCTCGAAATTATAACCAGCACCGATGGAGGCACCACCTGGGGGTGATGCAAGTTTTAGGCTGAACCCCGTATCTTCATACTTGAGGAATAGCAATTGCCGGACGGGATTGCCCATGAACTCAATCTTTCAAAAAGATATCTTCTGTTTTGTTTAAATTTTTCAATTTTTTCCTTGACCCCTTCCTTTTTCTGAGATAAGAAACCCGACTTGGTTATATTCTATCTGGTTACCATGTGCTTTACGCTCCTTGTAAGCAAAGGAAAAAAAGCGCACGGTGATAACACTTCAGGCTTGTGCCGTATTATTGCAGAGTAAGCTTTGTGCTAAAATAAGCATAATTTCAGCACAATTAAGGTGCGGCCTTAAAAAGGATGCGGAGGCACGATCAGATATGCTGACAGAATATTATCCTATCCTCTATACCGTAATTCTCGCCATTCTCTTCGCTGGCGTGACCGTCTTTCTCTCACATATCCTCGGCCCCAAGCGTAAGTTTAAAGTCAAAAACGAGCCCTATGAATGCGGGCTTCCCAGCGAAGGCGCTCAATACACCGATACCCCGGTCAAATTTTATGTCATCGCGTTGCTCTTTCTTGTTTTTGACCTTGAAGCCGTTTTTCTGTATCCGTGGGCGGTTTATTACAAAAAACTCGGCCTGTTCGGATTCGCGGAAATGCTTATTTTTATGCTGATTCTTCTGATTTGTTACATTTATGTATGGAAAAAGGGAGCGCTGGAATGGGAATAGAAAATTACCTGCAGGGTGAAAACTATATGGTTACAAGTTTGACGAAACTGGTCAACTGGTCACGGAGCAACTCCGTGTGGCCGTGTACGTTCGGCCTTGCATGCTGTGCCCTTGAGATGATTGCAAGTACACTGTCCAATTTTGACATTTCCAGGTTTGGCTCCGAGGTTTTTCGACCGTCACCCCGGCAGGCGGACTTACTTATCGTTTCAGGGACACTGACTAAAAAGATGTCGGTTATGGTTAAAAGGGTATACGAACAGATGGCAGATCCCAAATGGGTCATCGCCATGGGGTCCTGCTCTTCTTGCGGGGGTGTGTTTCAAACCTACGCCGTGGTCCAGGGGGTGGACCAGATCATACCGGTGGATGTTTATATACCCGGTTGTCCTCCGCGTCCTGAAGCGGTACTGGCCGGTCTTATGAAAATTCAGGAAAAAATAAGGACGGAAAAACTGGACCAGAGGCCCGATTTTACCGGCTGAACGCTGAAAAAAAGGATGGAAGCGAATGAGTTACAAAAACGTTATCCAAACTATCCATAAAAAATTTACGGAAGCGGTTGTAAACGAGTGTGAAAACAAAGGCCAGCGGGAGATCTCTTTGGCGAAAAGCCAGTTTTATGAAACCATGCGCGTGCTTCAGGAAAACACTGACCTTCCCTATGACCTGCTCATCGATATACTGGGAATTGACTATACCCCCAGAACGCCCCGTTTTGATCTGGTATATATTCTCTTGTCAACAAAGGATTTCAGCCGCCTCATTGTAAGGCTTAAGGCGGAAGAAGGGGAAGAAATTCCGAGCGTGAGCAGTATCTGGCACTCCGCAGACTGGGCAGAAAGAGAAGTTTATGATCTTATGGGAATACCATTTTCAGACCATCCTGATCTAAAACGCATCCTTACCTGGAAAAATTTTGAGGGGCATCCGTTGCGTAAGGACTTCCCCCTTGAGGGAAAGGACTTTGACAAACCGTTTGATCCGGAAACCATAGAGGATTACACGTAAAGGAGGCTTTCTGTTTTCACACGAGAATCGGTTTTTTCAAATAACGATTTCAAATACCTTAGTGAAAGACGAGTGTAGAAATCATGGCTGAAAGCAAAAAAATGTACCTGAACATGGGGCCCCACCATCCCGCGACACACGGTGTACTCCGCATCGAACTGGAACTGGATGGTGAAACCATTGTAAACGCAACTCCCCGTATCGGTTACCTGCACCGTGGGATCGAAAAACTTGCTGAAAACCGGAACTATCAACAGATAATCCCCCTTACCGACAGGCTCGATTATGCATCAGCTTCGGCAAACAATATGGGTTACTGCGTGGCGGTGGAGAACCTGATGGGGATCGAGGTGCCCAAGCGGGCTCAGTATCTCAGGGTGATCATGGCAGAGCTTGCCCGAATCATGGGCCACCACCTCTGGATCGGCACCCATGCCCTGGACATCGGCGCTATGAGCGTCGTTTTTTACGCGTTCAGGGACCGGGAAATGATTATGGACATTAATGAAGAGATCGCCGGATACCGGCTGACTCCCACTTTTTTCCGTATCGGCGGAGTGGCTCATGACGCAACGCCCAAATTCATAGAAATGGTGAGAGATTTTGTAAAATGGTTTCCCAAGGGGCTTGACGGTTACCATAAGCTTTTAACGGAAAACAAGATATGGACGACGCGGACCATGGACATCGGAACCATTTCTGCGGAAGAAGCGGTTAATTACGGATTTACCGGCCCCAGCCTCAGAGGGTCCGGGGTGGCCTATGACCTGCGTAAGGCATTTCCGTACAGCAGCTATGATGATTTTGATTTTCAGATACCGGTTGGGGATAAAGGGGATGTATACGACCGCTACCTGGTGCGTATGGAGGAGTTCAGCCAGTCCCTTAAAATTATTGACCAGGCGATTGAAAATTTGCCTGAAGGACCGGTAACTGTCGACAATCCATGGATAAGCAACCCCGAATTAGACGAAGTGCAAAAGGATATCAGTGCGCTGATCCGGCGTTTCATGATCCACGTAAAAGGCCCCGTCGCTCCTGAAGCGGAGGTCTATCATGCGGTTGAAGGGGCCAAAGGAGAGCTCGGGTTTTACCTGGTTGGCGACGGGAGTGAACATCCTTTTCGGCTTAAAATAAGGTCTCCATGTTTTTACCTGGCCAGTGCGCTTCCCCGTCTTATGATAGGGCATATGGTCGCGGATGCCATTGCCATTATCGGGAGCATCGATGTTGTTTTAGGCGAAATCGACAGGTAAGACCATGATTTTTAATATTCAGACAGATTTCATTTATACATGTGACCGGAAAAGGGAAAGATGAGTATGGTCAGGTTAACGATTGACGGAAGTGAGGTTGAGGTTCCCGAGGGGACGACGATTCTCAAGGCCGCTGAAAAAGCAGGTATTCATATTCCAACCCTCTGTTACCACAAGAGGCTGCCGCCCCTCGAGTCGTGCAATATATGTATCGTTGAGATTGAGGGAGAGAAAGAGCCTGTTAATTCCTGCGCGGCTCCGGTTTCAGAAGGCCTTGTTGTCACTACGGATTCAAAGGCCCTCCATGAGCAGCGCACGGCAAATCTGAAAAAGATATTGAAACACCACCCCCTTGACTGCCCCGTATGTGACCAGGCCGGGGAATGCGAACTCCAGGATATTGTATACGAACTCGGTATCGAGGATGTTCCGTATGAGCCCCGCAAGGTAAAAAGGGATGATACCTACTCCACAACACTGATCCGTTACTGGGCAGACAGATGTATCCTGTGCGGACGATGCGTTGCGGCATGCCGGGATCTCAAACAGATCGGGGCCCTATCAATAGAGGGGGAGGAAGAAAATGCCAGGATTGTTGTGGATCCTGATAAATGCAAGTCCTGTGGGGAATGCCTCATGGTATGTCCCACCGGTGCCCTGACCGAAAATCTGTCCAGGTACAAGGGAAGACCCTGGCTGGTCAAGAAGGTTCAGACTACCTGCACCTACTGCGGCTGCGGTTGTCAGTTTGAGTTGAACGTAATGGACAACCGGGTGATCGGCGTTACTACTGATGTGGACACGGGTGTAAACCAGGGCAGCCTTTGCGTCAAGGGGCGTTTCGGATATGAATTCATCGGAGACGAAAGCCGTCTTAAAAAACCGCTGATAAAAGAAAACGGCGCCTTCAGGGAGGCAAGTTGGGAAGAGGCTCTTGATACCGTGGCCGAAAAATTCAAAGCCATCCGTGATGAGCACGGCCCGGACAGTATCGCCGGACTTACCTCGGCCAAGTGTACCAATGAGGAGAACTTTCTTTTTCAAAAATTCATGCGCGCGGTGATCGGGACCAACAACGTGGATCACTGCGCCCGGCTCTGACATTCTTCAACGGTGGCAGGTCTTGCCGCCACATTGGGAAGCGGGGCCATGACAAACCCCATCAGCAATGTTCTCAAGTCCGAAGTTATCCTGGCCATCGGAACCAACACCACGGATAATCATCCCATCATTGCCAACTACGTGATGGAGGCCATCCATCAGCATGGGGTAGATCTCCTTGTGATCGACCCCCGGCGTATCGAGCTGGTGGATCATGCCACACTCTGGCTGCGACACAATCCGGGCTCCGATGTTGCGTTGATAAACGGGCTCATGCACATCATTATAAAAGAGAACTTGCAGGATCAGGCTTACATCGATGAGCGGATGGAAGGTTTTGAGGAGCTGAAAAGCTGCGTTGAAAAATATACTCCGGAATACGTGTCGTCAATTACCGGGATCTCTGATGAAGACCTTCATGCCGCGGCCCGGCTCTATGCAAAGGCCGAACCCGCAGCACTCCTTTATACCATGGGGATAACCCAGCACATCACCGGGACGGATAACGTCAAGTCTTGTGCCAACCTGGCCATGCTTTGCGGGAACGTGGGCAAGGAAGGCGGCGGAGTCAATCCGCTCCGAGGCCAGAATAACGTCCAGGGTGCCTGTGATATGGGCGGCCTGCCCAATGTCTTTCCCGGGTATCAGGCGGTTACCGTGGATGACGTGAGGAAAAAGTTTGCAGATGCATGGGGGGTGGAAGGCTTTCCGTCCACGCCCGGCATAACCGTCACTGAAATGTTCAGCGGTGGCGAGACCGGACAAATAAAAGCCCTATACGTCATGGGAGAAAATCCCGTGCTGAGCGATCCGGACAAACATCATATAGAAAAAGGTATAGAAGGGTTCGAATTTTTTGTGGTTCAGGATATATTCCTTACGGAGACGGCAAAACTGGCCGATGTTGTGCTTCCTGCAACCTGTTTTGCGGAAAAGGACGGAACGGTTTCAAACACCGAACGCAAGGTCCAGAGAGTTCGAAAGGCTGTGGAACCTCCGGGAGAAGCCAGAGAAGACACCTGGATTATCAGCGAAATCGCAAAACGGATGGGCTATACCATGCCTGCGTCAACACCGGAAAAAATCATGGAGGAGATCAACCTGTTGACCCCGAGTTATAAGGGGATCACCTACAAGCGAATCGAAAAAGGCGGGATTAGCTGGCCGTGTCCGGATGAAGACCATCCCGGGACACCCGTGCTTCATATGGGAAAATTCGCTAGAGGCAAGGGACTTTTCTTTGCCATCGATTACATACCGCCCGCCGAGCCAGTCGATGACGAGTACCCGTTTCTGCTCAGCACCGGTCGGAATCCTCAGCACTTCCATACCGGAACCATGACCCGGCGCGGCACCGGCCTGAATCGTCTTTGCCCGGAAGCTATTGCCGAAATAAACCCCGTGGATGCGGAAGAGTTGAACATATCAGGAGGGGAATTTATAGAAATTACCTCAAGGCGGGGCAGCATAAAAGTCAAAGTAAAGCTCACGGAGCGTTCCAAACCCGGGATGGTTTTTATGCCGTTCCATTTTCATGAAGCTCCGGCAAACATCCTGACACATTCAATTGTCGACCCGGTGGCAAAGATACCCGAGTTTAAGGTCAGCGCGGTCAAGATAAACAAAGCTGCATGAGGGAGTAACCCAGATGGTTGAATATTTAATCATTCCTGTAATCAAACTTATTGTGATATTCAGTGTGTTTCTTTTGATAGCTGCTTACACAACCTATATGGAACGGAAGGTGCTGGGACATATGCAGCTGAGATACGGACCCATGCGGGTCGGGTTTCACGGGCTCCTCCAGCCGATTGCAGACGGGATCAAGAACTTATTCAAAGAGGATCTTATCCCGGAAAACGCAGACAAGACCGTCTTTGTGTTAGCCCCTGCGATCAGTATTGCGGTCGCCATTATTCTGCTTTCCGTGATCCCTTTTGGTCCTCCGATCACGATTTTCGGACGAAAAATCAACCTCTACCTTGCCAATCCGTCCATTGGCATCCTTTTTGTTCTCGGATTCTCAACCCTTGGTTCTTACGGAAACATTCTTGGGGGATGGTCTTCAGGGAACAAGTACGGGTATATGGGCGGGCTGCGCGGGTCAGCCATGATCATAAGCTACGAAATTTCAATGGCATTTGCTGTGATAAGCATTATCATGATTACCGGCTCCTTTAGTATCGTTGACATGGTGAATGCCCAGACCGGAGTGTGGAATGTTTTTAAGCAGCCGATCGCCTTCCTTGTTTTTCTGATCAGTGGAATTGCTGAATTAAACCGGACCCCCTTTGACATGCCCGAAGCCGAGTCCGAGCTATGCTGCGGATACAACGTGGAGTACAGCAGTATGAAATTTGCGCTGTTTTTCCTGGCCGAATACATACACATGATTGTTTTCGCCTCCCTGGTCGCAACGCTATTTTTGGGAGGATGGCACGGCCCGGCCTTTGTTCCCGGCGTGGTCTGGTTTTTTCTAAAGATGTTTGCCGTCATCTTCCTGTGCATCTGGGTGAGGGCTACTTTTCCCAGGTTGCGCTACGATAAGGTCATGAAGCTTGAGTGGAAGTTTCTTTTGCCTGTGGCACTTCTTAATGTTCTGGCCACGGGACTGGTGATGGCGGTGTTATGATAGTCTCGTAAAAAGTCAATAATACGACTTTTTACGGACGTTTTAAGTTTTAGGTATTAAGTTTTAAGTGTTTGTTAAAACAATTAAAATTAATTTCCTAAAACCTAAATCTTAAAACCTAAAACCCGATGAGTTCTGCTTTTTACGAATTCATCAAATATAATATACTATCCTGAAAAAACGGGTAAGATAATGAAAGAAACCGATGTTATCCATGTGAGTAAAGATCGTCCTGAAAAGGGAAAATACGTTAAGCCCCTTTTCAGAGGACTTTCTTTTATATTCAAGAATTTTCTTACAAAGCCGGTGACCCTTCAGTACCCTACCGAAAAGACGCAACGGAGCCAACGCTGGAGAGGTCTCCACAGACTCGAGGTTGACGAGAAAGGGGAACTCAAATGTGTGGCATGCGGACTGTGCGCCCGGATTTGTCCGTCCGAGGCCATCACGATTATTCCGTATGAGGAAGAGGGAAAGACAAGATATCCTAAAAAATTTGTCATAAATGAACTCCGATGCATATTTTGCGGATTTTGCCAGGAAGCCTGCCCCAAAGGGGCCATCACATTGACGGAGGTTTATGATTATATCGACTACAACCGTACAGATTTTATTTTTGATATTGAAAAACTAAAACACCCTGAAAAGCTAGAATTCAAGGGAAAATAACTCAACGTGCGAACATCTTCTTGACAGGGGATGCTCCTCGAAAACAGCATTTAAAAAGGGCTTTTGCTCATGGAACAGGCACTGATATTGATTTGTGGCGCCATCGCCATCGCCACCGCCGTAATGGTCATATTCTCCCGAAATACCGTTCACAGCGCAATGTGGATGGTCGGAAACTGCTTTATTCTTGCGGTTCTGTTTCTGTTATTAAAGTTTCAGTTTATCGCAATTCTGCAGGTGATTGTTTACGCAGGCGCGATCATGATGTTTATTATTTATGCGATTATGATGCTGAACCTGCGGGTTTCGGATGAAAGTGCAGAACCTTTGAAAAACCTTTTAAACGGACGGTATTTGCTGGTGGCCCTTTTACTTATCGGGATGTTTATCATCGGGGTCGGGTTCGGTCCCATGGCTTTAAAAGGATCCATGACGGATCCGGCCATGATAAAATTCGGAGAGGTGGAACTGCTTTCAAATTATATATTTGCCGAGGGACTCCTCCCCTTCGAACTGGTGTCGGTCCTTCTGACGGCGGCAGTTGTGGGTTCTGTTTACTTGGCGAAAAAAGATTGATTATCTGATTGAAAAACAAGGTATTATTGTAATGGCTGAATATCAAAACATCTATCTCATTTTATCGGCGATACTTTTTACAATAGGCTGCGGCGGGGTGATCACCCGCAAAAACGCTATTGTTGTGTTTCTGTGCATAGAGATCATGCTCGGGGCTGTTAATCTTGCCTTTGTCACCTTCAGTCGAGCCAATAGCTCCCCTGAAGGGATATTCATGGTGATGTGCATCATGGCCGTCGCGGCGGCCGAGGCAGCGGTCGGACTGGCAATTTTTGTCCTTTTGTACAGGAAAACCGGATCCATCAATATAGACAAGTTTAACCTGCTAAAATGGTAAGTAGAGGTTTATGCAATGTTTGATTATGTATGGTTGATTCCTTCCTTGCCCCTCATTGGAGTGCTGGTAAACGGTCTTTTCGGCCGTCGTATAGAAAAAGCAAATAAAAGTATTATACACTGGATCGCCTGCGGTTCGGTGGGGCTGGCTTTTTTTGTGACATTGACCATTTTCGTTCAGATGCTAAGGCTTGAACCTGACAAGCGTCTATACGATTATACCTGGTTTACATGGATGGCGTCCGGGGATTTTATCGTCACAGTGGGATACCTGATCGATCCCATTTCAATGTTTATGTGCATGTTCGTCACCGGGGTCGGCTTTCTGATCCATATATATTCAATCGGTTACATGTGGCATGATGAGCATGATGAAGGGACGTACTTCAGATACTTTACATACCTTAATCTGTTTATGTTTTGCATGATAAATCTTGTGCTGGCGGACAACTTCCTTTTGATGTTTTTGGGCTGGGAAGGTGTGGGGTTATGCTCATACCTCCTTATCGCGTTCTGGTTCAGCACCAAGGAGTTTGCGATTGCGGGTAAAAAGGCCTTTATTACCAATAGAATCGGAGACTTTTTCTTTGCCATCGGCATGCTGCTGTTGATTGTGAATCTCGGAAAACACGGGATGTGGTCAGTAAAATACACTGATGTATTTGCCCATGTTTCCCTTCTGTCGCCGGATCTTATCACGTTGATATGCATTCTTTTTTTCCTGGGATGTACGGCCAAATCCGCCCAGATTCCTCTATATGTCTGGCTTCCTGACGCCATGGCCGGCCCCACTCCGGTCAGCGCGCTGATCCATGCCGCAACAATGGTCACCGCCGGCGTATATTTTGTGGCTCGCTGCAACATTCTTTATTCCATGTCACCGCTTGCCCTACAGATCGTTGCCATTGTGGGCGGCATGACCGCATTTTTTGCCGCCACCATCGCCTTAACCCATAATGATATCAAAAAGGTACTGGCCTACTCAACGGTCAGCCAGCTCGGGTACATGTTTCTGGGTCTGGGAGTGGGCGCCTTTACCGCAGGTCTTTTTCATGTTTTGACGCATTCCTTTTTCAAGGCCCTTTTGTTTATGTGCTCGGGGTGTGTCATTCATGCCATGAGCGGTGAACAGGATATGAGGTATATGGGCGGGCTGCGCAAGAAAATGCCGGTCACTTTTTATACCATGGTCATCGCAACCCTGGCCATCATCGGGTTCCCGGGCTTTTCCGGTTTCTTCAGCAAAGACGAGATCCTCTGGAAAGCCTTCAGCAGCCCGGGCGGAAATTTTATGCTGTGGCTGACCGGCGTCCTGGCCGCAGCCATGACCGCCTTTTATATGTTCCGCCTCATTTTTATGACTTTTTTCAACGAATGCAGGGCATCTGAAGAGGTGAAAAAACATATTCACGAAGCCCCCAAATCCATGACCGTCCCTTTGATCATACTGGCCTTTCTTTCCGTGGTCGGCGGGTATATCGGTATTCCCAAGGCACTTGGCGGGAGAAATCTTGTGGAACATTTTCTTGAACCGGTTATGGGGCTCGGGGACGGAAAACTCTTTCAAGACGCTACCGGCACGGCAATAATACACGGGGCGGAAACCGTCGGGCATCATTCATATACGATGGAATACCTCCTTATGATCATTACCACACTCATTGTACTTGGGGGTATCTTCACCGCATACATGATGTACATGAAAAACAGGACCATTCCCGAGAAGCTCGCTGCAAAGAACCCCTTGCTCTACAGGCTGCTGCTCAATAAATGGTATATTGACGAACTGTATGAGTGGAATGTGATCAAACCGCTTCACACGTTCAGTATATTTTTATGGAAAATTACTGACGCTATGATCATAGACGGCCTTGTAAACAAAACAGCTCAATTTTTTATGTGGTGCGGCAGTATGCTGCGTCACATCCAGACCGGTTATGTGCAACGCTATGCGGTAACCTTCGTAGCGGGCACGGTGGCGATTGTCATGTATTATGTCTTTTTACTGTATATTTAGGATGAGATGTCGTTTGGTCGTAACGTAGGTAAGCAGTTAAGATGATCCAATTTTATGTGGATAACATCTGAACATAGCAACTTCTGGAGATGACAGAATGAACCAGCTTAATTTCCCGATCATTAGTTTCACTATTTTCTTTCCTCTGGCCGGGGTGTTTTTGCTTCTTTTTATACGGGGCGATAAAGAAAAAAATTATAATCTTATGCGGAAAGCCGCGTTTGTAATATCCCTTTTTGAATTCGCGGTTTCCCTGGCGTTTCCGATTTACTTTAATTCCGAAACGCCGCATATGCAGTTTGTGGAGCATGTTTCCTGGGTCAAGAGCATGGGTCTTTCTTATTTTGTCGGCATAGACGGAATAAGCCTCTGGTTGGTGGTGATGACCACTTTTCTTGTTCCGTTGTGTATTCTCTGTTCATGGACGTATATTCAAAAATATGTCAAAGCATTTCTGATCAGCATGCTTCTTCTTGAAACAGCGATGGTCGGGGCGTTTGTATCTCTGGACCTTGTCGTTTTCTATATTTTCTGGGAGCTTATGCTCATCCCCATGTTCCTGCTCATTGGGGTTTGGGGCGGAGCCAGGCGCATCTATTCCGCCGTCAAGTTTTTCCTGTACACGGCGGCCGGAAGCCTGCTCATGTTTGTGGCGATTATCTACCTGTATTACTACAATTACGAGGTCACCGGAATTGCCACGTTCAACCTTTTAGAGCTGTATAAGCTGCACATACCGATATCCATCCAGTTCTGGCTTTGCATGGCATTTTTCATTGCCTTTGCCATCAAGGTTCCCATGTTTCCGTTCCATACTTGGTTGCCGGACGCCCATGTGGAAGCCCCGGCCGCCGGAAGCGTCATTCTTGCCGCCGTTCTTCTTAAAATGGGAACTTACGGTTTTTTGAGATTTGCAATGCCGCTTTTTCCATATGCATCACACCAGTTCCTTCCGATTGTCGCGGTTCTGGCAGTTATTGGAATCATTTATGCGGCACTGGTGGCATGGGTCCAACCGGACATGAAAAGCCTGGTGGCCTACTCCAGCGTAAGCCACCTGGGATATGTAATGATCGGGCTTTTTGCCTTAAATATACAGGGGATTGAAGGGGGCATTTATCAGATGCTGAATCACGGGCTAAACACGGGCGCTCTGTTTATCCTGGTGGGGATCATCTATGAAAGAAGGCATTCCCGGATGATGGAAGATTTCGGAGGTCTCGCAAAAGTCATGCCGATCTTTGCCACGTTCCTTATGATTGTCACCCTTGCGTCGGTTGCCGTGCCCGGAACAAACGGTTTTGTGGGAGAGTTCATGATCCTTGTGGGCGTTTTCAAAACGTACCCGCTTTTTGGGGTGTTTGCCGTCTCAGGAATGATCTTCGGGGCTACCTATATGTTATGGATGTATCAGCGGGTCATGTTCGGACCGGTTGATAAAGATGAAAATAAAAATATTCCGGACCTGAACTTTCGTGAAATCGCCACATTGGTTCCCATTGCCGTGCTTATTTTTGTAATGGGAATTTTTCCGGGATATTTCATGAGAAAAATGGACGCTTCGGTCTCGCTTTTTATCAACAGATTCAACAAAGACTTAGAAATGTATGTTCAAGAGGCGACCGGAAAAACCAATACTCAGCTGGCGATAAAAAATGCGGCTCTGATACTATCGCAGGATCGATCCGCAAACCCGGATGAAATAAAAGACAGACCGTTGTAAAATAACGGCTTTTTTGCACAATAAATTTGGAGGAATTAATGGAGACATTGGATTTCATGCTGCCGGCAATGAGCATGCAGGCTGTTTGGCCGCAGATCATTCTTGTTACAACCGCATTGTTCGTACTTCTTGCCGATGTCTTCAAGCGGAAAGAAAAAACCGCTTTCACCGGTTTTATATCGCTTGCCGGCTCTATCATTGCACTCGGCTGTCTGATTATGACATGGCCGACCAGTGGCGGGTCTTCTTTCAGCGGGATGGCTTTTACAGACGGCTTTTCTTTCTTTATCACCCTGACCGTCTTACTGATCTTGATTATGACCATCATGATCTCCATCAATTACCAGAAGTTTTTCTCACGGATAAACTGTGGAGAGTATTATGCTCTTATCCTTTTCGCCACTTGCGGCATGATACTGATGGCGGCCGCAGGCAACCTGATTCTGCTTTTCGTGGCCCTTGAAACCATGTCGGTCTCTATTTACGTGCTTGCCGCTTTTCATAAAGATAATCTCCGATCCACTGAGTCGGCGTTAAAGTACTTTCTGCTTGGGGCCTTTGCCTCGGGTTTTCTTCTTTACGGATTTGCACTTATCTATGGAGCCACCGGTACCCTGGACATTGCAAAGTTGGGCAACTTCCTGACGAGTCATCCTCAGATACTGCATTCAAAACTTCTTATCGCCGGTTTGGTGATGATGACTGTGGGATTCGGCTTCAAGGTTTCAATGGTTCCGTTTCACATGTGGACGCCGGATGTTTATGAAGGCGCCCCCACCGTGATAACCGGGTTCATGGCCACCGGCGTAAAGGCAGCCGCTTTCGCAGCGCTGATCCGGGTTATCCTTGTCCCCCTTATTTCTCTTAAAGCGGACTGGATTTTTATCATGTGGATCGCTGCTCTCCTGACCATGACCGTCGGAAACATCGTGGCTTTGGCTCAGGAAAACATAAAACGTATGCTCGCTTACTCAAGCATCGCCCATGCCGGATATATCCTCATAGGGTTTGTGGCAGGCACCGGCCTTGCCCAGGCCGGGATGCTGTTCTACCTTATGGCATATGCGTTTATGAACATCGGGGCCTTCGGTGTTGTGGCGCTTTTAGGGAAAGAGGAAGGGGAATATAACAAGATTTCCGATTTTGCAGGGCTGGGGTTTAAATACCCGATGATGGGCGTGGCCATGGCGATCTTTATGTTTTCCCTTGCCGGAATCCCGCCCACTGGCGGGTTCATGGGTAAATTTTATATATTTACCGAAGGCATAAAGGCCGGCTATGTCTGGCTGGTCATATTCGCCGCCATAAACAGTATTATTTCTATCTACTACTATCTCAGGGTGGTCGTGGTGATGTACTTCCATTCTTCCGAAGGGCTGGTTACCATGCCGAAACCTTCTCGGACCACCGTGCTTGCGCTTGCCATTGCATGCTGGGGTGTCATTCTGATGGGAATATTCCCCTCATACTTCTGGTCCCTTGCAACCAATTGCGTTTTTACCCTTGTATAATGCCCGAAGAAAACCTATGATTTTTCGTTAAGATCAAGGGCAAATATGCAGGATAGCAGATTTGGACAGCTGTAAAGCTGCCCGCAAGGGCAAGGGGCATGGATACCGCGAGTCAACACGAAAATTTTAATCCTCAAAATACTCAATGCATGGATGCCTGCCCCGATGCGTTTTCTGACTTTATCTTTAATTTTTTCAATAAATTTCCAACAGATATTTTAATATAGAACTATCCAAAACCCCTGAAAAAAAACATCTTTTAATCATTATTTTGTCTTGCAACCCTATTTTAAGAAAAATTTCAACGGATATAATTCTTGCAATTTTAAAATTTATGATTAAAATAGCACGGTACCACAAAATAGGAGTTGCTGAAAACCACACGGTGAATTTCAGGGCTTTATTTTTAATTCTTTTTGATAAAAATAAGCATAATAAATAGATAGTTAAATTCAATTTAAATTGCTTTTTGGATGAAACGCGCATTAAGAATTTTGAACCTAAAAAAGACGAAAAATCTTGGCGAACATGATTTAGTCTTTTTCAATGGCTCCAACCGGGACATTTTTATTGCCATTGGGTGTTGTTGCTAACTAATTCGGGAGGGCGTAAATGACGGAAGCGTCTCTGATCGATTATATGTACATATTTATTTTCCTCGTGGTGGGTTTTATCGGAGGATTTGCGCCGTTCATTGTGAACTGGTTCATTCGTCCGAAACGGACCCATCTGAAAAAATCCCTCAACACCTATGAATGCGGGATGGATACTTACGGTAACGCCTGGGATTATCGTTACGGCATCGCATATTATCTCTACGCCCTTATCTTTCTGGCGTTTGATGTTGATATTTTGTACCTGTTCCCGGTTGCGGCATCGTTTGACACGGTGTCGGGTGCTCGTGGCGTGATAGAGATTTTTATCTTTATCGGTATCTTAACCCTGGCCATTGTGTATGCATGGGCCAAAGGAGTCTTTACATGGGAGAGAAAACGAACCCTTCGGTAAGTCAACCCGATTTGGAGGCTTATACGCAACGGATTAAGGCGGAATGCTATGCCGGCCTTTCCGACGGCCGTATGAACCTTGACGCCGGACCGTTACTGCGCATGGACCTGACCGACAAATTGTTGAAATTGTGCCAGGCCAATTCCCTATGGCCCATGACGTTCGGGATTGCCTGCTGCGCCATCGAGATGATGGCAACCGGCATGGCCCGGTTTGACATTTCCCGTTACGGAGCAGAGGTGTTCCGACCCTCGCCCAGGCAGTCCGACCTGATGATCGTCGCCGGTACGGTGAATCGAAAACTCGCTCCGGTCTTGCTCACCCTGTATGAGCAGATGCCGTCTCCCAAATGGGTGATTGCTATGGGCAACTGCGCGATTTCCGGGGGTCCATTCAATGTAAAGGAAAACTATAATATTATCGAAGGCGTGGACAAGCTTATCCCGGTGGATGTGTATGTTCCCGGCTGTCCCCCCCGGCCCGAAGGTCTATTGGAAGGCATTTTAAAGCTTCAGGAAAAGATTACGGGCGTGCGTCATCCCATCCCCCAGAACCGCCATCCGGATTCTCCCCAAAGGAAGGTCAAAGGATTGGAGTTATGATGGGGACATATGAGAATTTCAAAACCAGTGTGACAAATCTCGGGGTCGATGTCACGGAGACCGATTTTTATCAGCGGGGGTATCATCTGGACGTTGTGCTGACCGTGAACACGGTTCGAAAGTTTGCCCAAACCGCCTATGATCAGGGATTTTACCTGGTTTTTGTGACCGGGTTTCATGTGCTGCCCGAGATCAAGGCGGGGATCAAAACTTCCGGACTGGAAGTGGTTTACCAGTTTGCAATGTTTGACCGGCTTTGTCGCGTTAAAGCCCGCGTGTCCGTTCCAGAGGACCTGACCGTTCCCAGCATATGCCATATCTACCAGGGAGCAAACTGGCATGAACGAGAAACCCGTGATTTTTATGGGATACGGTTCAGCGACCATCCCAATCTTGAGCCCCTTCTTCTTTGTGAAGAAGACAAAGATTATCATCCGTTGTTAAAAGAAGAAAAAAAACTAAAATCATTTGAGGAGGTTTCCTGGCCGGCCCAACATCCGGATATGGCCGATATCCAGATCGAACCCTCATCCGACGTATAGTCGTGTAGACATAGATCATGCGTGAATCACAGTTTCAGGAACATAATCGATTTTTTTTAAATATGGGACCGCAGCACCCCAGTACTCACGGGGTTCTTTTGGTGGTACTGGAGATGGACGGGGAGTATGTACTAGATCCCCAGCCGGTTTTGGGGTTTATCCACCGCATGCACGAAAAGATGGGCGAGTCCAGACCCTGCCAGGGGTTTATGCCCAATACCGCGCGCATGGATTATGTGTGCGCGCTGCCCTACAATCATGGATATGTTTCTCTTATCGAGAGAAAGGCGGGCATCGAGGTGCCCAAACGGGCGGAGTATATCCGGGTGATCACTTCCGAATTGAACCGGGTGGCCAGTCATTTACTATGGCTTGGGGCATACCTTCTGGACCTGGGGGCCTTTACGCCGATCCTCTATGGGTTTGACGACCGGGAACATATCCTGGATATTCTGGAAGATGTCACCGGTTCCAGACTCACGTATTGTTACTACCGGTTCGGAGGCGTTTACCAGGATATCGACGACAAGTTTGTGGAATCCACCCGGGCCTTTATCAAACGGCTGCGCAAGCGCTTCGATATTTATGAAAAGCTGGTGACAAAAAATATTATTTTCATCAAGCGTGCAGAGAACATCGGCATAATTTCGCCGGACATGGCCATTCGATACGGTATTACCGGTCCCAACCTCAGGGGGTCGGGCATCGCGTATGATATCCGAAAAAACGAACCCTACTCGGTCTATCCGGAATTTGATTTTGAAGTGCCTGTGGGAGAAAGAGGCGACTGTCTGGATCGATATATGGTGAGGGTTCGCGAAATGGAGCAGAGCTTAAGGATTATCGAGCAGGCCCTTGACACGCTGCCGGACGGTCCGGTCCGGTCCAAAGTTCCTAAAAAAATCAAGCTTGCTCCCGGCGACTGCAATTTTGCGGTTGAAGCTGCCCGGGGAGAACTCTCCTACTACCTGGTGGGTGACGGAACCTCGGTTCCCTATCGTTTAAAAATAAGGGTTCCGTCGTATTCAAACTTAAGCTGTCTTCCGGAGCTGGGTGAAGGAATTCTGCTTCCCGACCTGGTGTCGATCATGGGAAGTATGGACCTGGTGATACCGGAAATAGACCGATAACACACGTAAAGAATCCTGGCCCAGAGGACCAGGCTTTGGTTATCCCCAGAGGGGATTTGCTTTATTAAAAGTTCATTGACTTATTGAAATTCCAAATAACAAATCCCAAAACATTTACCCTGTTAAATAATGCTT
>JAFDEW010000148.1 GCA_019310125.1 Deltaproteobacteria bacterium
GATTCGGGAATATGGAATTTTCTGATCGGTGAAAGCCTTGTTCGTGCGGACAACCCGGGGGCGTTCCTCAAATCGCTCCTGGGAGAGGATTCGTCTGAGAATACCCAAAGAACATTGTCACTGTAACAAATAAAGGACTTGCATCAAATCGAAGCAATCTATTATACTAAAAAAATGTAACCGTTCACAGGTTCAGGGTTCAACGTTCAGGGTTAAGGACAAACAAGGCATTGAAGATTCGAAGTTATCGTTACAACTGTTCATTTTCCCAAGTAATTGCCAATTTAGCTTCAAATTTTGGATTAGGCCTGACGAGGCTGACGCTTTCTCGTAAATGCGCATCCCAAATGCAGTCCGGGGACGAGAATGGAACCTTGAACCCCTGAACCTTTGAACCCGTGAACGCCTACAAAAAAGTAAAGGGTACGGAATTTGAGTAACTATACACCGCAGGTCAAGATATGCGGCCTGACCCGGGTCGAGCAAGCTCTACAATGTACGGACCTTGGAGCGGATGCCATCGGATGCGTGTTTTATCCTAAAAGCCCGAGACATCTGACAGACGACCGGGCCGGAGAAATTTGCTCGGCGGTGAGGAATCGTGTCAAAACCGTGGGCGTGTTTGTCAACGAATCCTTTTCAAGCATTATGAAACGAGTCGAATGCTGTCAGCTTTCTGCAGTCCAGCTCCACGGCCAGGAATCCCCTGAGCTGGTTCTCCGCCTTTGCAACGAAAATCTTCAGGTGATAAAAGCTTTGTTTATTGACGGCAATCCCTCTTTAAAAGATGCGGAAAATTATCCGGCATCGGCGTTTCTGGTGGAATGCGGACAAGGCAAACTTCCCGGAGGGAATGCGCTCCAATGGAACTGGGATCAGGCCAGAAGTTTTGGTGAAAAACATCCCCTGATCATTGCAGGAGGTCTTTCCCCTGAAAATATTTCCCACGCAATAAAGGTGAGTTTTCCCCATGCCGTGGATGTGAGTTCCGGTGTGGAATCGAGTCCCGGATACAAAGATATTGACAAAGTTTCGCTTTTTCTTGATGCTGTTTCCAGGTGCGGCATTAATAAAAATGCGGAAAAGATATTTTGACGGCTTCATAAAAAGTCCAATTTCTGCGTTGTGCTGCATTTCGTAATCATTCAACGTACGAAAAGTACGCCTCATGATTACAAAATTTGCACGCCTTGAATTTGAACTTTTTACGAGACCGTCTAAGTCGGATTTTTTATGAGTTAATCATATTTTAAGAGGTAAAAAAATGAGAAAAACTATAGAATTAAACAGGGTGGTGGTCACCGGGCTGGGAATGGTTACGTCACTGGGACTGGATGTGTCAACCACATGGGAAGCCATGCTGGCGGGCAAATCAGGTATCGACTGGATTACCCAGTGGGGGAATCTGGATGAAGTGAAAGCCAAATATAACTTGGCGGAAGATTTTCCTTTGATTGCCGGCGAAGTCAAAGATTTTAACATGAAAGATATTGTTAAACAGAGAAAACACGGTTTTTCAAAAGAGGATCTCAAACAGATTAAATATATGGATGCGTTCATCCAGTTTGCCTACGCAGCAACACTGGAAGCCATTGCCGACTCTGATGTAAATTTAGAAAAAGGAGACATTGATCCGTATCGGGTTGGCGTCATTATCGGCTCGGGTTTGGGTGGCCCCCAATCATGGGAAAAGGAATTTGAACGTTTTTCGGCCGGTAAAAAAGTATCTCCTTTTTTAATTCCGCGTCTGATACCCAATCTGGCGGCGGGAAATGTCAGTATTTCTTTTAAGGCCAAAGGTGCCAATGCGTGCATCGCCACTGCCTGCGCTTCCGGGGCTCATGCGATTGGCGAATCTTTCCAGAGAATTCAACTGGGCAAAGAAGACGCCATTGCCTGTGGCGGAACAGAGGCCGCGATTACCCCATTAACCATCGCCGGTTTTCATGCGCTTAAAGCGCTGTCTGGAAAATACAATTCTCCGCAATCCGCTTCCCGACCATTTGAGGCAGATCGTAACGGCTTTGTTATGGCAGAGGGATCAGGCGTTTTGATCCTGGAAGAGCTGGAACACGCCTTAAAAAGAGGGGCGAAGATCTATGCGGAAGTCATCGGTTTTGGAATGACCGGGGATGCCAGCCATATTACCGAGCCTGATATTGACGGCGCCATTCGATGCGTTAAACTGGCCTTGGAAGATGCACAAATTGAGTCCAAAGACGTGGATTTAATCAACCCTCATGCCACATCCACACCCAAAGGGGATATTAATGAAGCCAATGCCATAAAAAAAGTCTTTGGATCTGATGGGGAACGGCCGTTTATAACCGCAAACAAATCTCAGCTTGGCCATTCTCTGGGAGCCATAGGAGGAATCGAAGCAATTTCGACCGTATTATCCGTTTATAATAATAAGGTCCCTCCGATTTTGAACCTGGAAAAGATTGACCCGGAATGCCAGGGTTTGAACTATGTACGCGGAGAGACAAAACAGGCAAAAATTGACACGGCTCTTTCCAATTCTTTCGGATTTGGCGGTACAAACGCAAGTTTGATTTTTCGGAAATACAAATAGGGGTTCAGAGGTTCTGGGTTCAAAGGTTCCTGGTGGGTGTAAATCAAGATTGTTGGTTATTGAGTTCAATCGTAAGGTGTCAGTGTTCAGGTTTCAGCTTTCAGCTCTTCAAGTTTCTCGACCCTGACACCTGAAACCTAACACCTTTTCCCCAAAGCTAAATACGTAGCACAGACGAACATGAATTTTCATGTTGCCAACAGCCGTGATTCACACCCGTTCCTGGTTCTGGGTTTACTCGTTACGGGTTACTGGCTTTTGGTCACCTGTCAAGAATAGCGCATTCTTACCTATTGTCCATCCATAAATCTATATTGGGCACAAATTAAGTTTCCAATTCAGAAATGAGCAATTTTTCGCAAGGTCAAGGAAATCAAGGAATCGCGCGGAGGCGTACAAGTTGTACGCCGCACAAGTGATTCCGCAGATTGACCCCAGAGAAATAGGCTCCGCATTTCACAGGGCAGGCGCAGAGATTGCGGAAAAGGGCCATTTCTGGATGGAAACTACCTCAGGCTTTTGATAAATTCGCCCACAGCGCCAACGCCTTCTTCATCAACCAATCGGATGGTTTGTGATCCCACCACGGCGATATCGGCTTTTCCCTTTAGAAAATCCACATCTTTTTTCTCTTTCACACCAAAACCCAAAGCCAGAGGAAGATCTGTGGCTTTCCGGCATCGAGCAAGATATGTTTTCATCTGTTCGGAAAAATCCGTATCCACACCGGTCACCCCTTTTCTGGCCACGCAATAAATAAAGCCCTTTCCAAATGAGGCAAGATATTTCATCCGCTCATCCGGCGTGGTTGGAGAAAATATGAAGATCGGAACCAGGTTGTGTTCTTCCATGGCATCGAGGTAGTCCTTCCCCTCTTCCGGAGGAAGATCCGGCACAATAGAACCCTTTATACCGTTTTGAACCATTGCCTCGGTAAACCTGCCCACCCCATATTTAAAAAGAATATTGTAATAACTCATAAAAAGAAATGGAATATCAAACGCTCGGGTAACCTTTTGGGCAAAATCCATGCATTTTTGGACCGTCGTCTTTCTTGAAAGAGATTTTTGATTGGCGTGCAGAATTACCGGTCCGTCTGCAATGGGTTCGGAAAACGGGATTTGCAGCTCCATCAGATCCACACCCGCATCGACCATGGACTCTATGATTTTGAAACTATCCTCGAATGTGGGGTAACCCAGAACGATATGTGTCATTAACAGGATCTCTTTTTTTCCGAGGCTGTTTTTTAAATACGATTCAACCATGATATTCCTTCGCTTTTTCCTTGATAAATTCCTGCCACTTGGGGTCGGCAAACGCATCGGCAACGGTAAAAATATCTTTGTCTCCTCTGCCGGATTGATTGATCAGGATAATATCCTCTTTAGACATGGCCGGCGCCTCTTTAAATGCCTGTGCAAAGGCATGGGCCGACTCCAAGGCCGGGATCAACCCCTCTTTTCGAATGGTAAGCGAAAGGGCATCTACAACCTCCCTGTCGGTTGCCGCCTCGAATCGAATACGACCGCTTTCCGCAAATTGCGCCAGGATGGGTGAAACCCCCACATAATCCAGGCCGGCTGCGACACTGTGGGTCTCTTTCATCTGGCCGTCATTGTTCTGTAAAAAATATGTCTTATATCCCTGGGCCACACCGATGCTTGCATCTTGGGAACAAAGGCGTGACGCATGCTTGCCGGTGTTCAGCCCTTTTCCCCCGGCTTCAACCCCAACAAGCTCAACCGGATCATCTATGAACGCCTTGAATATCCCCAGGGCATTTGACCCCCCTCCCACACACGCATAAATACGGGCGGGCAGCCTGCCCTCTCTTTCCAAAATCTGTTTGCGGGCCTCTTTCCCAATGATCGATTGCAAAAAAGCGACCATTTCCGGGAAAGGATGCGGACCGCAGGCGGTTCCCAGCACATAATGTGTGGTATCCATATTCGTCACCCAGTCACGAAATGCCTCATTAATGGCATCCTTTAAGATCCGGGTCCCTTCCCGCACGATAACGACCTCTGCGCCCAGTCGCTCCATCCAGAAAACATTGGGGCGCTGCCGCCGGACATCCACCTCACCCATATAGATGGTACATTTGAATCCAAACCGTGCGGCCATGGTGGCAGTGGCCACTCCGTGCTGGCCGGCGCCGGTTTCTGCAATAACCCGTGACTTTCCCATCCGTTTTACCAAAAGCCCCTGCCCCATAACATTGTTGGCCTTGTGGGCTCCGGTGTGGTTAAGGTCTTCTCTTTTAACATAAATGCGCGCACCTCCAAAATGCCGGGTAAGATTTTCAGCAAAGGTTATGGGTGTGGGCCTGCAGGAATAGGTTGACATGATATCGACATATTCCTTCCAAAACTCGGGGTCATTTTTTGCCTTTTGAAAGATTTCCACAAGCTCATCAAAGGTGGCAACAAGAATTTCAGGAAGATAAGCTCCCCCGAATCCTTCATAGTATCCTCTATCTTTCATCTGTATATTCTCCTAACCCGATAAAGCCGGAACCAAAAAAGATCGGTTTTATTTTTACCACGAAGATCACGAAGGAAAAGAAGAATAAAATGTATAACCTTCGTGTACTTCGTGGTGTAATCAAACTTTTTTTGCCGCAAAAAGAACAAACTTAAACCTAAATTGAGCTATTTTTTACTCGATCTGCACCGATCTCTTGTGCATCAAGGATCCGCGAAAATCCTCGACATATCCACGGGTATGCCTGCGGTTTTCGTGAACCCTTATGCATCAAGATCTCAGCACATCTCTTCGCAATAAATCGCTCAACTCAGGTCTTACAAATAAGCGCCCAATTCCTGTGAAAAAACAAACTGATCTGTTCTACAATACAGCTCTGAATAAATAACGTTTTTTGCCGGTTCAAAGTGCAGGAACCGTTTTACCATAAGAATCGGGGTGTCCGGTGCAACCTGTAAACTCTTGACCTTTTCCCCGGTTACATAGCCTATCCTGAAGTTCTGTTTTCCGCCAATGGGCCGCATGTAGTAATTCTCATCAACAATTTGTGAAAGAGATCTGTCTGACAGCTCGATTCTGTCTATGTTTGCAAACAGGGTCTCGTGGAGATAAATATCCTCGATAAGAACAGGGACCTTTTCAACCCGGCTGAGCCTGGAAAAAAAATATGCCCTTTTGTTGGCAAACGGATTTTCCGGGTCGTCTTCAATGGATTTCAAGGTGATTTTTTGCAAAATAGATGTGGTGACCGATATCCCTTTTTTATGAAAAGATGAGAGCGTTCCTGCCAGTGAAAAAAGATCAATCTCTTTTTGATCTTTGCAAACAAAGGTGCCTGAGCCTCGCTTTCGGATAAGAATTCGTTTGCGAACCAGTAAATCGGTGGCTTGCCTTGCCGTGGGCCGGCCGATACCGTAGCGTACGGCAAGACTGTTTTCCGAAGGAATCCTTGACCCTGACGGGTATTTTCCAGAACGTATTTTGGCCAGCAGGATATCCGCCAGTTGGCGGTATAATGGAATAGGTGATTTTGAATTCAGCATAAATATATGCTGACAAACATCAGTCAAGTTGTCAAGACAATTTTACACTTTAAAATGCGGTAAGCGTTCACAGGTTCAAAGGTTCAGGGGTTCAAGGTTCCATTCTTGTCCCCGGACTACATTTGGAATGCGTATTTACGAGAAAAGCGTCAGTTTCGTCAGTCCTAATCCAAAATTTGAAGCTAAATCGGTAATTACCTGGAAAAATGAACATTTGTAATGAGGACTTCAGATCTTAAATGCCTTTTTGTCCTTAACCCTGAACGTTGAACCCTGAACCTGTGAACGTTTACAAAACGCATAATCCGTCAATAAATAATATAACAATGTCAAAAATTTAACACCGTAACACATTTTCACCTAAATTGAGCGATTGTCGAGGTTGCTGCAGATACAAGGAAGATGCCATTCCGCTATAGTCACCTATGCGGGACGGTATCTGACGCAGTAGATGCGGTAAGATGGTCAATCCCGCAGGGTTTCAAATTTTAAAAATATAAATTGATTTAATTCATTAAAGATAATAGATAGTTGTTCCCCTTTTAAAA
>JAFDEW010000149.1 GCA_019310125.1 Deltaproteobacteria bacterium
AATTCGAAAAAGGCGCTGTTCTTTCGCAACGATCCCTAATGCATTCAAACAGTGTACGATTTCGTTGCTGATCACTCATTCCGCTTTATTTGAAGGTTTAAAGGAAAAACTCCCGATTGCTCATTTAGCTAGTGTCCGGGTTCGATCATCAGGAGCAATTCATGCAAATACAAGTGGTATGTTATTCCGGATACCGGGGTGAAGAGACGCCCCGGCAAATCCAGCTGGGTAATAGAAAAATCGAGGTCAAAGAAATTCAAGATCGATGGTTGTCTCCGAACCACCGCTATTTCAAGGTATTAGGAGACGACAATGCTATTTATATTCTTCGTCACAACTCGGAATCATGGGATTGGGACCTGACGTTGTATAAAGACCCACAGTAAAAACAAGAATAACCGTTCAGAGGTTCAGGGTTCAAAGGTTATAGGGTAAAGGATTAATTTTTTCGAAAGAGATAAATTTGCAATAATAACATGCTTTCGAGATTAGTTATGCAGATTTTAGATATCAATATTCGTACACCGATAACAGGCCAAATAAAAAATGAAATTTCAGAATTACGTCAGAAATGATTATGGCAAATGTGATCTTCCGTCCAACACGATCCGTAGAATTAAAGACGGGTTTCGGAAATTGGAGCTTAACGTTGAGTACTCCCCCTTTCAAGTTTCGGACAACATTTATTGGGGACAGATATGGATTGATTCCATTCGGATCGTATGTAACGGGAAAGGCATTACCCCGGAGCTTGCAGAGGCCAGCGCATACGCGGAGCTGGCGGAACGCTTCAGCGCGGGGCTCTTCTATCCGGTCTTTGAAGAACGCGTGAGGTTTAACATTCCGGCCCTTTACAATGAGGAAACCAATAGCTTCCTTAATTATGAATGGATGGATGGATATGTCCATGCCCACCAGGATGAATTGGAAGAAAGTACGCTGAGAATAGAAGACTTGCTGGCAAACGAACGTCATCTGACAGATACAGATATTGAGCATATCAAAAACAGCGGAATGGCCCGACATTGGGTTGACGGTTTTTCAATAACTCGTGAAGAAACGATAAAAGTACCGGTCAATTTTGTTACCTATATTCATGCGTCCAACGGAATGGCTGCAGGAAACACCATGGAAGAGGCAATGATTCAAGCCTCATGTGAAATATTTGAACGTCATGTTCAAATACAAACAATCAAACCTGAAAAAATAGTTCCATCAATTGACCCGGATTCTGTGAACAATGTCGTGATAAAGGATATGATTAAATTCTACCACGGAAACAATGTTCATGTAATAATAAAGGATCTCTCTTTTGGGGGGGTGTTGCCCTGCATCGGTGTCCTGTTTATCAACCATAATTTGCCTCCGGATCGTCTGGAACATAAGATACTGATTCCGGGGGTATCTTTTAATATGAACGAGGGTCTGACGCGGTGTTTTACGGAAAGCATGCAAGGCCGTGAGACGCTGTTGGCACCCCGTCCGCAGTTGGATAAACCGCTTGTGCATCGATCTCGGGTTAATAATTTTTACCTGTTAATGAAATGTTCTATTTCTCCAAAAGATATCTCATTTCTTGAGAAAGGAGAAATGGGCGCCTACCGGAACACCGAAATCAAGGATGTTTTCAGCGAAATTCAGGAACTTAAAAAAATATGTAAACATTTCAATACCGATTGTATCATACTCGACCACACCCATCCGGTATTGAATTTTCCGGTAATAAGAGTAATTATCCCAAGAATTTCTGACTTTTTACCTTTCTTGAATCAGGATATCCTCGTATCCGAAGCGACAAGACCTTCCGCAACATGGCGAGGCGAAAGATATCGGAAGATCATGCAGAGTTTTTTTGCATAAAATAAGTAAAAATCCTGGCCCAAGGACCAGACTTTGGTTATCCCCAGAGGCGATTTGTTTTGTTGGAAGTTCATTGACTTATTGAAATTCCAAATATCAAATCCCAAATATTTTACCCTGTTAAATAATGCTTCGCATTAAATCTACGATTTATTTAACAGGGCAGGCAATTTCCAATGACCAAAATTCGAAAATCCAAACAATGTCTCATCCTGGAAGGTTTTGGTCATTGAATATTGGAATTTGTGATTTGTTTGTAATTTGGTGCTTAAGATTTGTGATTTTAGACACAAAACTCCAATTCAGAGCTATATAGCTCTGAATTGGCCAGACGATCAGCTTTTCAATGTAAAAATAAACTTGATACATTACGTGCCGATCGAATATTCCCCGAACAAGATTTTTAGGTTGCCACTTCCCGGACAACGTCGTGAAATATGGAAAGGCTTTTTTAATGATTTGGTTTCGCCATTCTCTGGCCGGTTCTTTGTTCTCGCGGTCCGTGACAAATTCCACACCCACCATCAGCCCCTTGCCTCGAACATCACCAATGCATTCATATAATTGCTGCAGCTCCCGGAGTTCTTTCATCAGATACGTGCCCTGAATCGCTGCATTGTCCATAAGTCCTTGCTCAAGCAGCTCAATCGTAGCCAGAGCCGACTGGCAGGAAACCGGATTGCCGCCGGAAGGTGGGTGCATGAGACCCGGCTTCCCAGTCCATAATTTCTCCTTAGTGCATAAGGAATATAAAAATCTATTCGGGTTAATTCGAAAATTAAAAAATTGAGTGAAAACTTTCGTTAATTCAGTATATAGAAAAGCAGTTTGCATGTCAAAAATGGGCCAAAACCCTCAGCAATTCTTATTTTAGCATAATTTTCTTTTCTTGACACACTTGTGACGATATCATAAAATAAATTAAATTGATAAAAAACTCTTTGGAGCAAATGCTGAAAATGATCGTGCCAAAGTGATTTGTTATTTTGCCGACAACTTTTGAGATTTCAACTCGACTGAGTTTCATTTACCTCTGAAAATTCTTCTACCCCTGTTTCCGGCTCTATTGCAACCTGTTTAACGTTAAACTTGACGGCTTCGTAAAAAGTCCAATTTCTGCGTTGCGCTTCATTTCGTGTTCACTGCGGCGTACATAAGTACGCCTCATTCCACAAAATTTGCGATGCCTTGAACTTGTATTTTTTACTTTGCCGTCTCAATTCGGACTTTTTACGAGTTCATCAAACTTGTCTAAAAAACTTTAATTTCAAGAAGTTGTAGAATCTCTGAGACGTTTAACTCCTGCAGATCGAATCCTGTGTGTTTTCACATAAATTGTTGCCCATCCATAAACCAACCATGAAAGGAGGTAACATGAAAACTAAAACACGTTCTATCGAGCAAATTATTGAAGAGCAGGTACGAAGATGGCAGATTATGCGTACGGAAGAGAAAAAAGAGGAAGAACGTATTTCTGTGGTTACCTTTTCCAGAGAACGCGGAAGTGGGGGAGACATTTTGGCCGAGCGTCTTGCCGAAAAACTGGGATATGGATTGTTCCACCAGGAAGTGCTCCATAACATGGCTGAAAGTGCCCGTGTAAGTGTTCAATTCGTTGAAACGTTGGACGAAAAAAGTGTTTCAGTACTCGAGGAATGGATATCCTCACTTGTAGACAAGCGACATCTATGGCCGGATCAGTACCTCCAGCATTTAATGAAAATTATCGGAACCATCGGCAAACACGGCCGGGCGGTTATTATCGGCAGGGGGTCCAATTTTGTTCTGCCCCCTGACAAAAGACTCAGCATTCGAGTGATAGCACCGATGGAGCAAAGAATCCGAAATTTATCTAAAGAACTCGGCATTACTGTTGAAGAAGCAAAACAAAAAATCACAAAAACAGAATTGGATCGCAAAGGATTTATAAAAAAATACTTTAATGCTGATATCACAGATATCTTTAACTACGATCTTATCATCAATACCGAAAATTTGAGTATCGACGACGCCATCAACGCCATCAACGGAGTCTTGAAATAAGTAACCCGAGGTGTAAAAAAGCCGAGATTTTTTTAAGATCTCGGCTTTTTTATAAGAAACGCGGGTCAGCCATATTTGGTATCAAATTCGTCTCTCATGAATAAGAGCTGTTCAGGCAATCTTTTCTTTGCATTTGATACAATTTCACGGAAAATATCTTGATAACATTTCATACACCGGACCTTATTGAGAAGTTGAAGATTAAAGGCGGAATTATTGGGTTATAAGACGATCCAGGATCAGCCCGTGAAAATGTCCCTGGTCCGGCGATGCAAAAAGCCACCCCAGATGAGTTAGGCACTGGATGCACACCGCAATTCTCCAGCTAAAACCCGAAAACCAGCTAAAATCCGTGGATGCCGGACCTGCATGGCCGCATCCTTTAGCGGCTCTAAAACACCCTATTTCAAAAACAATTCCGTGGGGATTGGCAAACGTGTGACGGTGAGATCCCTGGATTTCTATGCGCTCGGCCGGACTTGTTATCCTGTTACGGCATTGGCGACAAAATATGTATTCCTCTTGGTCCGATACGTTATCTTGGGTTTCATCCTCAATAAAGCTGTTAAGCATTTCATCGCTTTGTTTTTCAGGCGGCACACGAAAAAGATGGGAAGAACCGAACTTAGGGGCTCCGCCCCAATTGGAATAATGGAATGATGGGGTAATGGAATCATGGGTTTGAAGGAGTTTTTTACAATTAAAATGTTTTATTTCCGCTTTTATTCCCAGTATTCCAGTATTCCATTCTGATTGCATAACCAGGTATCCATTAAATAAAATTTAATTTCGAAAAGTTAAAGAATTTCCGAGATGTTAAATTTGCAGGTATCATGTTCTGCCTTCTTTCTGATCAGGCAAATAGGGGCTAAAGGATAATCCTTTTTAATTTATGTTACCTTATTTCCAGACAGATTTCAACATGGAGTATTTTTTTTGAACGGTTACCCTGCCCGTCAACTTTTAAAAGAGTCTTTCCGGGTGTAAATAAAGACTGTTGTTTGCTAAGATTGCAATGGCTATTTGGTTTCAGGTTTCAGGTGTCAGGTGTCAACTAATTCGTTTCTTACTCCTGACACCTGACACCTGAAACCTAAAAAACCTTCGGAGCTACGGTTTGTCAATGGAAAGACATCAGCGTTTACCAACGGTCTTGATTTCCACCCAGTCTTTCTTTGTCCTTTTCAAATGGAACACCAATACATAAAGCCCTTGAAGATCTTTCAATTTTATAGTATATAATGAAAACTCAATATGATGTAAGCGTTGAGTTTGCCCTTAGAGTTAAGGCGCTTTCAAAATTATTTGTCCGGGTTTTAGAAATACAGAGGCAATTTGAAATATGAACACACCGACAATAATGGTTGCGGTATTGACACTCTGGCTGGTGATGGGACTGGGTTTTTTGGCTGAGTATGTCACCGCACGCAAAAAAGGGAAGACTCTATATGAAGCCTGGACCTCATATGAAGGATTGTTGTTCATTTTGAGCGTGGTTGTACCTTTGATAGTCTTAATTCATAAATCCTTGCCTGACTGATCGTCCAACAACATTTAGCCACTTAGTAATTATCTTTGTTTTTTTGTGGCAACACTTTTTTATTATTCCATGTTGTGCCTTTACGAAAAAGATGCTTGATGCTTGTTTCTGGATGCTGGACTTTAAAAATGAAGTTGTCCTTATTTTACCCAGCATCGAGTATCCAGTATCCAGAATCTATTCATTAATGGTACAGGAAGTTTAATTAAAATATCCTGTTTGGTTCCGGCTTGCCCCAGTTAGGCATCAATATTTTTAATTTATTTCCGAATCAGGCAATTCCAGGATCTTCGTGCTTTCTTCTGAAGGCAGTTCCTGCACAGTTCGTAGTTTCCGTTCCATCACTCGAGTTCGGACTCCGGTCTGATCTATGGTGTTAGAAGCCGTATTTAACTGCCTTTTTACCGTTTTTAGAATATGGCCGAATTTTCCGAATTCCGTCTTGACCGCGGCTAGGACTTTCCAAACCTCACTGGATCGCTTCTCAATGGCCAATGTACGAAAGCCAATACGTAAACTACTCAGAATCGCCGAAAGCGTGGTTGGCCCGGCAACAACAATACGGTAATCCTGCTGAATCTTTTCGACCTGGCCCGGTTGACGAAGAACTTCCGCATAGAGTCCCTCCGTGGGCAGAAACATAATTGCAAAGTCAGTGGTGGCCGGAGGGTTGAGATATTTATCCCGAATTTCTTTTGCGGAGCTGTGAACCGACCGGAGGAGGGCCGCAGTGGCTTTTTGCACAGCATCCCCGTCAGCAGTATCGGCGGCCTCCACAAGCCTCAGATAGTCCTCCTGGGGAAACTTTGAGTCGATGGGCATCCAGACGCAAGATTCCGGGTTATCGTCTTGACCGGGCAAACGAATGGCATACTCCACACGTTCCTGGGAATCCGCCCGGATACGGACATTTTTATCATATTGATCCGGGGTTAAGATTTGCTCCAAAAGTGCACCCAGTTGGACTTCTCCCCAGGTACCCCGCGCTTTAACGTTGGTGAGAACCCTTTTTAGATCACCGACCCCTGTTGCCAGATTCTGCATTTCTCCTAAACCATGCTGGACGGCCTCAAGGCGTTCGCTGACAAGTTTAAAGGATTGTCCAAGCCGTTTTTCAAGCGTAGTTTGCAGTTTCTCGTCAACCGTCTCCCGCATCTGATCGAGTTTTTTCTCATTACTTTCCTGAAG
>JAFDEW010000150.1 GCA_019310125.1 Deltaproteobacteria bacterium
GTGCTTTACCGTCCCGATTCCGAATATATCGGTGATTATTGCGGCCCGGATCAGTGCGCTTTTGTACCCATGGAAGAAAGATAGTCTATGGCTTAAAAAAGATGAACTCGTAAAAAATCCGATTTAGACGGTTTCGTAAAAAGTTCAAATTCAAGGCGTGCAAATTTTGTAATCATGAGGCGTTCTTGTCGTACGTTGAATGATTGCGAAATTCAGCACAACGCAGAAGTTGGACTTTTTACGAAACCGTCAAAAAAAGGAGGTTGTGTGAGAAAATGGCAATGTACGGTGTGCGGTTATATACATGAGGGGGATGAACCGCCGGAAGAATGTCCGGTATGCGGAGCGGATCGAAGCAAATTTATCGAGATAGTTTCTGAAGAACCGGTGGAAACTCAAACAGATCAGCCGGAATCCGAAGACAAAAACATGGACTCAAAACCTGAATCCCCTATTTTTCGCCCCAAACTAAACCCGATTTATGATCTGATGTTAAAACATCACGTGCATCCGATTTCAGTCCACATCCCAAACGGGGTCCTTCCGGCTTCTGTTATATTTATCGTGTTAGCCGCATTGTTCAATTTCAGCGGGTTAAGCCAGGCCGCTTTTTATAATCTGATATTTGTTGTTCTCACCCTGCCGTTGGTCCTTTTTTCAGGGTACATCGAATGGCAGAAAAAATACAAAGGCCAACTGACCCGGCTGTTTAAAACCAAGATCCTTTGCGCTGCCGTGGTTTCATTGACGGCGGTTATTTTGATGGTATGGCTTTTCATTGATCCCCAGGCATCAACTTCATCGAGTAATTTGTTATTTCTTCTGATTAACTTTGTCATGCTTGCTGCGGCCGGCATTGCGGGGTTTATTGGGGGGAAATTTGTTTTTAAAAACTAAACAGTGTCCATCCATAACTGAGGATTTTTGTTCAAGATCAAGGCATGTGAAAAAAATAACCACAGGCATATATTTAATATTCCGAGGATTATTTTTTGAACATAACGCAGAGATTGGGCAAAAAGACCAGTTATGGATGGACACTAAATAAAAAGAGAGAGTAAAATGGATCAGCGGGAAGATATTCAAATGCAGCAGGTTCAGAGAGAACTTACCGAACTATTTCAGGCTATTCATGCTGAAATCCCAATTTATTTATTTGCTCAGCCGGGGAAAAATGATGTTTTCAGTGATGCCGCCAGACAGGCGTTACGTTTTTTTCGCCAGATTACCGATAAAATTGTGTTGCGCGAACATGAGTTAACTCACGAGTCAGCTAAAAAATGGAAAATAGAACATTCGCCGACACTGGTTTTTGATCCGGAGCGTTATAACATTCGGTGGCTGGGTGCTCCTATGGGGGAAGAGGGTCGTATTTTTCTGGAAGCGCTCATTCTTATCGGGTCCCAGAAAAGTAATCTTAATGAACAATCTTTACAGGTAATAAAGAAAATAGATCAACCCCGGCATATCAAGGTGTTTGTCAGCGCAACCTGTCCGTATTGTCCGCAGCAGGCACTCAACGCCTTGAAAGCAGCGGTGGAAAAACCTGATTTGATTTCTCTTGAGATCATAGATATTCAGGCGAATCCGGAACTCGCCACCCAATATTCGGCCCAATCTGTTCCCCAGACCTATGCCAATGATATCCTCATTGCCCAGGGCGCCCAGCCGGAAGAGCTTTTTATGCTCTCTCTGGATACAATGGAACAGCAGACGGTCTTCATACCTGAAAGCGATGAACAGGAAGTTGAAACGGATCTGGTTATCGTGGGTGGAGGTCCTGCCGGGCTCAGTGCCGGTATATATGCATCGCGCAGCGGCCTCAAAACCGTGGTGGTGGAAAAGGGAGTTCTCGGGGGTCAGGTGGCAACAACTCCCATTGTCGAAAATTATCCCGGTTTTAAACAGGTGGGCGGAAAGACGCTTGTGGACATCATGGTTACGCATGCATTGGAATATGTTCAGATCTTTCCCGGAGAAGAAGTTAGGGGGGTTGAACCCGGAAAGCCCATCATCGTTCAAACCAGCAGGAGAAGGTTCAATACCAAGGCTGTGCTGATGGCAACCGGAGCCACCTACAGGAATCTTGGCGTACCCGGGGAATCGCGCCTTGGCGGGCATGGTGTGAGTTATTGCAGCACCTGTGACGGCCCGCTTTTCAAAAATAAAAAAGTGATCATTGTGGGCGGCGGAAACAGTGCCGCTACCGAAGCGCTTCATATGCATCATATCGGTGTTCATGTAACCTTGGTCCATAGAAGAGACAACTTAAGAGCTCAGGACTTTTTGGTTAAAAACCTCATTCAAAACAACATCCCGATTTTATTCAATACACAAGTCAAGGAAATCAAGGGAAAACAGAATGTTGAAGAAGTTCTGCTTTACAATAATAAAACTGAAGAACTCTCAACCTTACCCGTGAGCGGCGTCTTTATTGCCATCGGCTACGATCCTGCCGTAGGCCTGGCCAAAGAAATAGGACTTGAGCTTACTGAGGAAGGTTACATCAGGCACGATCAATATCGAACCAATATTCCGGGAATTTATACTTCCGGAGATGTGGCGGGAGGTTACAAGCAAATCGTAACCGCCGCCGGACACGGCGCCGAGGCGGCACTCACCATATTTGAAGATATGATAAATCCATATTGGACCTAACTTTCCTATAAACGGGTTTTAAAGGGAGTTTAAAAAAAAATCGTGGTTGTTATGTTTGACAAAATTTCAAGAGAATGCGAAAATATTGTGAGGCAGGTTGAGGAAGAAAGCGGAACTTAAGCGATTACTATAGAATGCGATTGATCGAAAGGAGTATTTAAATGGCAGTAATTACCATCAGTAAGGAATTTGGAACTGAGAGCGAAAAGGTTGCGTCTCAAGCGGCAAAAAAACTCGGCTACGAGTATATCGGCGAACAATTAATTGCCGAAATTGCCAAAGAACTTCATGTATCTGAAAGCGAAGCAGAAATGTTTCGTAAGACCTCCCAGTCTCGAATCCTTCGTTTTGTTGATCGTTACACCTGTTCTATCGTTCAAAAAGTGGTTGACCGTGAGCATGGTTGTCTGGACGACAAGAATTATTATGAAACCACAAAAAAGCTGGTTCAGGATGTGTATGAAGCCGGTAATGCGATTATTCTTGGATGGGGCGGCCAGTGTATCTTGCGAGGCAACCCCAATACCCTCCATGTTCGCCTGGTAAAGGATGAGGAAACAAAGATCAGGGAGGTTATGAAAAACAGAAACTTGGAGCATAAAGCTGCAAAAGCATTCATCGAAAGAGAAGAAGGGGATTTAAAGGCTTACATCGAGCATTACTTCAATGAAGACTGGAACTCGGCACACCTTTATGATCTGATTATCGATATGGGAAAAACCTCGGTTGAAAAGGCCGTTGATTTAATCTGTGATAACCTGAAGCATAAGGATCAGTAAAATCATGACGAACGGTCCAACCTGGGATGATTAAAATTGCCCATAATGTGGCTTTAAAAAATGCCCCATATGTTCATTCCGTATTACCTGGTTTCAGGTGTCAGGTTTCAGGGGCTAAGGTCAGAGTAAATGATACTGTTAATTCAACATTATTTGCCGACAATTTTTTTGTCTTTATTTTGAATTGTACCCCGCATACCCTGCGGGTAACCGGTTAAGAAGAAAAGATAAAAAAACCATTTGAAATTGCCTGTATGACAATTAAATATTCTTTTAAAAATAGTTCAAATAAAGTGAGACTTAGCACCTTAGTTCATCATTTTTGACACCTGACACCTGACATCTGAAACCTTAAGAAAGATATGTAACAAAAATGGGATTAAAATTCCATCTGTATGCACGACGATTTTCACCACGCTGATAAACAGATCCCCATGCGGTCTGTTCAGCCTTTGGGAAATAAGAAATTATGCCGTTGAACTCCAGTACGTATATGGCATCTACCAGGCAACTGATCGCCAATCAAATTTTAAGACCCACCCAAAGATTTTTCAGAAAACAGGTTGCAAGCAGCATATTACTTCTTTCAGCTACGGTTATTGCCCTGGTTTGGGCCAATTCCAATATTGCCGAGACTTACCACAGCTTTTGGCATACCAATATTTCTTTGGTTTTCGGCAAGTTTCATATTAGTAAATCACTGGTGCATTGGATAAATGACGGTTTAATGGCGCTGTTTTTCTTTACCGTGGGACTGGAAATCAAGCGCGAGCTTCTGGTGGGAGAACTCGCATCACCTAAAAAGGCCTTGCTGCCGGTGATCGCCGCGCTGGGGGGAATGTTGGTTCCCGGGCTTATCTATATTGCCTTTAACTTGGGTTCCTCATCCATGGACGGATGGGGGATACCCATGGCCACAGATATTGCCTTTGCTTTAGGCGCCGTTGCTATATTCGGCCAAAAGCTGCCTGTAAACTTGCGGATCTTTCTTGCCGCTTTTGCTATTGCAGATGACCTGGGTGCGGTATTGGTTATCGCCATATTCTATACCAAGGAAATTGTTTGGTTTTATGTCTTTGTCTGCGCTATTCTTACCCTGTGCCTTGCCATAGCCAATGTTCTTTGGATCAGATGGACATTGATCTATGCTGTGTTGGGACTTGCCATATGGTTTTTTGTATTGGGCTCGGGAATTCATCCCACAGTGGCAGGCATCATCGTTTCTCTGTTTATTCCGGCCCGCGGCAGATATGATACGGATCGTTTTTTGCAGAATGTTGATCAAATAATGGCAAAATTCAAGTGCGAGGACCAGAGCTGTGGATATTCAATTCTTCTCAATCAAGAACATATGCATGCCGTACATGCCCTGAAATTGGCCTGCCATGACGTGGAAACCCCCTTGCAGCGGTTCATGCACGCCTTGCATCCATGGGTGGCGTTTACGATTTTACCTTTTTTCGCCCTGAGCAACACGGGCCTGAATTTTCATGGCGTAAATTTTTCAGAAGTCGCAGCACATACGGTAAGCTTGGGAATTTTTTTCGGACTGGTAGTTGGAAAGCCGTTGGGAGTGATGCTCTTTTCTTATATCGCGGTAAAAAGCGGAGCGGCTTCTTTGCCAAAAGATGTCAAATGGTCACATATTTTAGGAAGTGCGATGCTCGGAGGAATCGGTTTTACCATGTCCCTGTTTATTGCCGATCTTTCATTCTCATCATTTCACATGCTCAACTATGCAAAGATGGCAATTCTTTTGGCATCCGTCCTATCAGCTATAATTGGGATTGGTTTCCTCGGCATCGTCAGCAGTATCATTCCAATTGCGAGCGAATCGAACTAACTTTTATATAGGAGAGTTACCATGGAAGAACTATCGATTCTTATTGGTGGAAAAGCGGGCGACGGCATCCGGCAGGCCGGCCAGACCCTGGCCAGACTTTTAACTAGAATAGGCTATCGTATTTTTTTCTACGATGATTATCCCTCACTTATTCGGGGCGGCCACAATTTTTCTATTATAAGGGCCTCAAAAAAGAAAATCCAAGCCCACAAGGAAAAGGTTGACCTCATCGTGGCCTTAAACCAGGATGCGGATCGTGGCCTTAAACCAGGATGCGGCAGAAAAACACAAACATCGCCTGAACCCCGGTGGAGTGATTCTCTATGATTCTAAAAAAGTGGAGGCCCAAGGCGTAGGCGTTGACTTTATGGGTTTGGTCAAGGAGTTGGAAGGATCGCCCATTATGAGAAATACGGCCGCTCTCGGGGCGCTGGCCAAAATGTTGAATATTGAATGGGAGATGTTGGAAAGGGTCATAACAGACACGATGGATAAAAAAGTCGATTTGAATCTTAAGATCGCTCAGTCGGCGTATCATCGGGTAGAAAAAGCCTGGGTATCGGTTCCCAAGCTGGATCAAAAAATGCTTCCATTGGTGTCGGGCAACGAGGCTATTGCCCTGGGGGCGGTGCAGGGAGGGCTCAATATGTATATCGCTTACCCTATGACCCCTGCATCTGCCATTCTTCACTACCTGGCCGAACATGAGGATGAGCTGGGGGTGGTAACCATACACCCCGAAAGCGAGATTGGCGTTGTCCTTATGGCTCTGGGTGCCGCTTATGCCGGCGCCAGGACCATGGTCGGTACTTCCGGCGGTGGATTTGCCCTGATGACCGAAGCCTTGAGTTTATCCGGTCAGGGTGAGATCCCCATTGTCTTTATCGTATCTCAAAGACCCGGCCCGGGTACGGGAGTGCCTACGTACACCATGCAGGGCGACCTTTCTTTTGTCATCCATTCCGGTCATGGGGAGTTTGCAAAGGTGGTTCTGGCTCCCGGAGATGCTGAGGAGGCCTTTTATCTGACCGGCCTGGCCATGAACCTTGCCTGGAAGTTTCAGACTCCTTGCTTTGTCCTTTCCGACAAACACTTAAGCGAGAGCATATTCAGCTTTGACGCGGATCCGGATAAGATCAAACCCGAAGATCCGCTGCTTTGGGATGGTCAAGGAGAGTATAAACGATATCTGGATACACAAAACGGCATTTCCCCGCTGGCCTTTCCCGGAAATCCTGCGGCTATGGTTAAAGCAACCTCTTACGAGCATGATGAATATGGTATAACCACTGAAGAATCCGAGCAAATCGTCAGGATGCAGAAAAAACGTTTACGCAAAAAAAAGACGCTGGAAGACGAACTTTCCCGCTGTGAACAGGTAAAGGTTTATGGTAATCTTGAATCAAAGACGGTTCTCCTTTGCTGGGGCTCCACCAAAGGGGCGTGTATAGAAGTGGCCGAAGAATTAGGGCTTAAAGTGGTTCAGCCCATGGTGCTTGAGCCGTTGCCCATAGAACCTTTAAAAAAAGCGCTGTCCGGTGCGGATAAGATCATTGATATTGAGGTAAATACTACCGGCCAACTGGCAAAACACGTTTCAGCTTATGGTATCTGTATTGACGATATGATTTTGCGCTTCGACGCTCGTCCGTTCACAGTAGATTCTCTGTTAGAAAAGGTAAAGGAGGTGCTCTCGTGACAACAGTAAAAGAACTAGAAACCTATGCCCAAAACACCTGGTGTCCGGGTTGTGGTAATTTTGGCATTTTATCCTCTATAAAAAAGGTGTTGGCCGATCTTAAAGAAGAAGGTCTTGACCTTAGTAAAGTGGTACTGGCATCCGGGATAGGGTGTCATGCCAAGATAGTAGACTATATTAAGGTGAATAGCTTTTACTCCATTCATGGACGGGTGCCTCCTCCGATTACCGGGATCAAGCTGGCCAATCCGGAGTTGGTGGTAATTGGCCATGCCGGTGATGGAGATGCTTATGGCGAGGGTATCGAACATCTTATTTTTAGTGCCAAGAGAAATATTAATGTGACGTTTATCGTCCATAACAACCGAGTGTATGGACTCACAACCGGTCAGTTTACTCCCACCAGCCCCTCAGGCTTTAAAGGGCGATCCACACCCGGAGGAAGTCCTGAAGATCCCTTGAATCCCATCGAGTTGATGCTTTCTGCCGGAGCCGGTTTTGTGGCCAGGGGCTTTGCGGGTAAACCAAAGCACCTCCAACGATTGATGAAAGCCGGCATCAAACACCAAGGCTTTGCTTTTATCGATGTTCTGCAACCTTGTTTTACCTTTTATAATACGTATGATTTTTACAACCAAAGGGTCTACGAACTCACAGAAGGGGAGTATGATTCTTCGGATAGAGACGCCGCCTTTGCCAGGGCCCGAGAATGGGCATACGGAGAAGGTGATCGCATTCCCATCGGCATCTTTTATCAGGTAGAAAGACCGACTTACGACGAAAAGCTTTTAAAAGGGAGAATTCCCGGTAAATTAAAGCCGGGGAATATAAGATCAATTCTTGAGAAACACATTTAGGCTTTTATCAAAGCAACATCGACAAAATGTCGTCGATAATTCCACGGCCTAAATCTATTTTGCAATTGTGGCAAATACTGGGTGCCGGTCTCTGGATGCTGGATAATGAAGGATCATTCCATTGTTAGATCCAGTATCCGGCATCGAGCAACCAGTATCTATTCGTTTCTCCTGCGCATTAAGGGTTCATGAAAATCCTCGACATATCAATAGGGTATGCCTGTCGAAGATCCCGATGTCTTTTCGGGGCGGTTTTCGCGAACCCTTGTGCATCAGGTGATATGTAAAGACAGAGAAGTTCTTCTAAGGGACTGTGGTATGCTGTATCCGATGTCTTCCGTATAATCGCTTCTGCTCGAGACACAGCCTTCCTCCTCCGCCATCTGCAAATCCTGAATCGCGTTAAGTAGCTCACAATCCTTTGCACAATCTTTTTTCGGTAAATGTCTCTTGGGGCAATTTTTACAGGGCGAAGATATCATAATTTCTCCTTTATCATGTTATCTTAAGGGTATATTATTTATTTCTTCCAAAAGCTCATCCATATCAAAAGGCTTGTCGATAAATCCGTTACATTGATAATGCATGGCCTCGATCACAAGATCTTTATCTCCATATGCCGTCATAATTATTACGGGTATGGTTTTATTATTTTTACGTATCTTTTGCAGAAGTTGTATTCCGTTCATTTCCGGCATGGCGTAATCTGTTAAAATAATATCAATTTTATTGTCCTTGACAAGATGACTCAGAGCTTCTTTGCCGCTAATTGCTTCAACAACCTGGTATCCCTTGGTTCTCAATCCCCGTCTCAGTGTTTTGAGCTGTACTCTTTTGTCATCAACGACAAGGATGATTTTCATATGTTATCTTCCTTTACAAAACTCATATCCAATCCTTTAATCTCCATATGCGCAGATGCTTTCTTGCAGCTCGGGATAATCGTTAATAAATCTGTAAAGGGTTGCCCGTCCTACATTAAGGAGTCTTGCCGCCTTTGCCTTGTTGCCGCCTGTTTTTTTTATGGCGGACTCGACTTGCGCTCTGTCCAGTTTGCGTGAAGGTCCGCGTATGATTTGAGAAAGACGGTTGTCATTAATCTCCATGGGAAGATTATCAGGGGTTATGTTTCCATCCCTGCTTTTAACGAAAGCAAACTGAATGGCATTCTGAAGCTCTCTGACATTGCCGGACCATTTATATTCGGTGAGCAGCATCATGGCTCTATTTGAGACAACAACAGAGTTCCGGTTATACTGTCTGGCAGCCTGTTTTAAAAAATGATTAACCAGAAGCGGAATATCGCTTTTGCGCTCACGAAGCGGGGGAAGAGAAATGGGTACAACGTTAATTCTGTAGTACAGGTCATCCCGAAATCTATTTTTTTTCATTTCTTCTTTAAGGTTTTTATTGGTTGCGCTGATAATCCTTACATTGATCCCAACCGTTTTTTCTCCGCCAACCTTTTCAAATTTGCCATCCTGAAGAAAACGCAAGAGCTTTGCCTGCATGTGCTTTGAAAGTTCAGCAATCTCATCCAAAAAAATTGTGCCGCCGTCTGCCAGTTCAAATCTTCCTTTTTTATGACGAATGGCGCCGGAGAAAGAGCCTTTCACATGTCCGAACAGTTCGCTTTCAACAAGCCCTTCCGGCATAGCTCCACAATTGATCGGTACAAAAGGCCTATCTTTGCGGGGACTTGTCTTATGAATGGCTTCGGCGACCAGTTCCTTTCCCGTGCCGGTTTCACCGAAGATATTAACAGGATAATCGTATTCGGCAACATTGATAATTTGCCGAAAAACCTCGATCATTTTTCTTTCCTTACCGATAATTCTTGAAAAATTAACCGGGCTTTTATCTTCTGCTTTGCGGTTGCCTGAATCTAAAATATCCCTGAACGATATAATCTCTCCAGGTGTGTTTTGATTATTACTGTGCTTTTTTAAGATCTCAGCTTTCATATCTTGGGGATTAAAAAGAAGTTCGGAAGGCAAGATGTCAGCACCTCCGAATCGGATGCTCTTATGCTGGTTGTAGGCTTTGTTTGCATGATCCATGGTTAAAATTTTCGCCTTCCTTGGTTTTGAACAAAATTGAACATTTTTCAAAGGTCTCATTCGAACAAATACTATAGTTGTTTTAGAGGAACGACTTTTTCCTAAAGTATATAAAGCATAAAGTATGCCAACAGGAAAGAATGACGGGCGAAAGGTAATAAACACTGAATAATCAACAGGATGGAGTGGTAAAATTCCCGCTGGAAAGATATCCGGACTGGCGGTAACCGGGCAGTTCAGGTATGCAAAAATTGCATATCTAAATACAATATTCTAAGTATTATCAAATAATTATTTTTAAACTATGCAAAAATTGATTATCTATATTTGAGTAGACCCTTACTTTACACCATAGATCTTGAGTTTTTTCCTGAGGGTATTCAGGGCAATATCGAGCAGTCTTGCGGTTTGGGACTTGTTGTTTCCGGTTTGATCATAAACGTTGAGAATATGGGATTTTTCCATTTGTGCAAGAGAAACTACCGGTGCTGTTATCGGCCCGTGTTTCGGTTTTGTCTTTGGTTTTTGCTTTTGAATATTGTCGGGGAGGAATATTCTAGAGATTTTTCGTCCCTGGGCAAGGTTTACGGCCGATTCGATAATGGACTTCAGCTCTCTGATGTTCCCCGGATAATCATAAGTTAAAAGCAGGGTCATGGCGTCTTCTTCTATGCCGGTATTTTTATCTTTACCTATGAACTCATTCAAAAAATGGTTGGCCAGCAAAGGGATGTCTTCTTTTCTTTGCCTGAGAGCCGGCAGGTGGAGCCATCCTCCTTTCAGGCGGTAGTATAAATCCTTTCGAAACTTCCGGTTGGCCATCAGCTTTTCCAGATCCTCATTTGTTGCGGCAATAAAACGAATATCCGTATTCCGGGGAGTGTCTGTTCCGAGCTTTATATATTCCCCGTCCTGTAAAACCCGAAGCAGCTTTCCCTGGAGCTCCATTGGCAGGTTGCTTATTTCATCCAGAAACAGCGTGCCCTTGTTTGAGTGCTCAAGATAACCCGTGCGATCCTTTTCAGCTCCTGTAAAAGCTCCCTTTGTGTGTCCGAAAAATTCGGCATCAAAAAGGGAACCCGTAAGCGAGGCCATGTTGACGGGGGTAAACACGGATTTTGACCTTGGACTGGCCGTGTGAACCGCCCTTGCCAGAAGTTCCTTTCCTGTTCCGCTCTCTCCGGTAATCAATATTGGAATATCGCTTGCCGAATGAAGTTCGGCTTCTTTCAATATTTTCAATACATCTGACGATCCGAAGATAATTGATTTGAAGGCATGTATATTAAGAAGTTCCGGCGGGCGAGTTCCTTTGCCGATGTCCGTAATATTAAACAGCCGCTTTCTTTCAAGAGCACGGTTGATGGATAAAACAAGATCATCCTTTTCGACAGGTTTCACAAGGTAATCATAGGCCCCTCTTTTCATGGCACTGACTGCAGTCCCCGCTTCATCCAGAGCCGTAATCATGATGCATTCGGTTTCAGGGCTGTTGTTCTTTATGACCTCAAGAACTTCCAGGCCGTCCATGCCGGGCATAGATACATCGATCAAGGCAATATCAAAGGGTTCGCCCTGTTTAAAGACTGAAACCGCTGTTTCAGGGTCAGGTTCAAGTCTAACGGATGTAAAGCCGGAAGTGATCAAAGCCCTTCTGATGCTTTTGAGAAAGATCTGATCGTCGTCTATGGCTATTATTCGGTTTTGCAAGGTACCTCTCATTTCTGAATTGGGAACTGTATTTGTGTGAGCATTACCGATTTGTTAAAATGGTTCTCACGCATTAACTTATTTATTTTTGAGCGAAAACCTCGCCATCGGGTCTCGGGTGTCAGATTTTAGGTGTCAGGTGTCAGGAATCGCCAGACCTGAAACCTGAACACTGACACCTGAAACCAAAAAGTCTTGGAAAGCTATTAACAAACTGGTAATGCACCCGTATTTGTAACCAATATATATTTCTGAATGGAAACTAACTAATATCCAATTATTAATGTAAACTTACTCCCTGCCCCTAATTTACTTTCGACTTGAATACGTGCCCCTATTTTCTCAATGAGATTATGGACAATATACATCCCGAGTCCGGTTCCTTCTTCTGATGGGCTGGTTGTAAAAAAAGGATCAAATATCTTTTCTAAGATCTTTTCATCCATGCCTCTGCCATTGTCGCTGAC
>JAFDEW010000151.1 GCA_019310125.1 Deltaproteobacteria bacterium
AACGCAGATACTTAACATTTTTACAATAGGAAAGATATGGAGCAAAATCAAGGCCGTTTCAATAAGATTTTGATTTCTATTGCAAAGAAATATCATAATAACCTTGATCTTAGCATTGTTCATGATATAGAAATTTAAACCTAATTTTCGTAAAAAATCGGATAAAAGCATCAAGAGGAATGGCTTATTGAAAAATTTAAAAAACATTAATTAGTGTCCATCCATAAATCTATATTGGGCACAAATTAAGTTTCAAATGCAGAAATTAGCAATTTTTCGCAAGGTCAAGGAAATCAAGGAATTATGCGGAGGCGTACAAATTGTACGCCGCACAAATAATTCCGCAGATTGACGCAGAGATTGCGAAAAAGGGCAATTTCTGGATGGAAACTAATTATGATATTGGAGAAAATATGGGTACAATAAATATCGTTTTAGATTCAGCGGACATAGATCGTAAGCTGCAAAGGATTACCCGTGAAATTCTTGAGGAGCATAAGGGTGTGGAGAACTTAACCCTTATCGGAATTCAAACCCGCGGTGTATATCTGGCAAAACGTATCCAGTCCAGTATTAAGGAAATCGAAGGCATTGAAGTACCGACCGGGGAAATGGACATTACCCTGTATCGGGATGACTGGACCCGGATCAGTCTCAATCCGGTTGTTAAAACCACAAATATATCCTTTTCAGTTGACGGAAAACAAATTATTTTAGTGGATGATGTCCTGTTTACCGGGCGGACAACTCGGGCCGCCATGGATGCATTGATAGATTTCGGAAGACCGGACCGTATAGAACTTGCCGTGCTGGTGGATCGGGGTCACAGGGAGCTTCCAATCCAGGCGAATTATGTAGGGATATTTGTTAAAACACGGCGATCTGAGACCGTAAATGTATTATTAAAAGAGCATGACGGGGAGGATAAGGTCGTTATCGAGGGAAAATAACGGTTTCGTGAAAGCATTCATCAAAGCTTGGTTTTGAAAATGCCGGTATGGAGATAAAATGGGTTTCAAAAAACACAAGGCAACCGCTCCCAAAAAGCTTGATGTGGGTATTATTACCGTATCCAGCACACGGTCAATAACAGAGGATAAAAGCGGCCAGTGGATCAGCAAACAGGTTAAAAAGGAAGGACACACCCTTGTATTGCATCGGGTTGTTCCGGACGACACCGAAACCATAACCCAAACCCTTCATGAGACCATAAGAGAGTATGGTGCTCAGGTCATCCTGGTAACCGGCGGTACCGGTATTAGCAACAAAGACGTTACCATTGAAGCGATCCGTCCATTCTTTAAAAAGGAACTCACGGCATTTGGGCCCATTTTTGCCCAGCTCAGTTTTGAACAGATAGATTCCGCCGCTCTTTTATCCCGTGCCACTGCCGGTGTTATTGGAACAACCATTGTGTTTTGCATGCCGGGGAGCCTTAAAGCCTGTAAATTAGCCTGCAAAGCCCTTATTTTTCCCGAACTCGGTCATATCGTTAAACATATCCATGAAAATTGACGGTCTCGTAAAAAGTCCAACTTCTGCGTTGTGCTGCATTTCATAATCATTCAACGTACGACAAGTACGCCTCATGATTACAAAATTTGCACGCCTTGAATTTGAACTTTTTACGAAACCGTCTAAATCGAACTTTTTATGAGACCATGACAATTAGATGGGGTGCCCTGACAATACCCCCCCATAAGCGCTAAGTTTTTTTGGATACATTCACAATGTTACATTTATGCCGTACAGGATTGTTTTGAAAGATGAACGTCGAAAATATTAAAAGATGAACGTCCAACATCGAACATTGAACGTCGAACGTCGAATAATGATGTCGCTTCGCTCCGCAATTTAATTTTATTATTTTAAAAATCCGACGTCTAAGCTTGAATGACTATTTCTTTTTTTTCAGCCCTCCGGGGCGTAGGCCCTACGGGCCGGAGGCCGTTTTGATATTTGTAACAAAAATTTAATTAATGGTACCTTCTGAATAAGTTTAAACTATCTTTGGGTCTCCCTTTTTCCCATTCATCATTCGATGTTAGACGTTTATCTTTTATCTGTTCGATGTTTATTTTTTTCAGTAAACCTTCCAGAGTGCTTCCGGCACAAAAAATAACTTAGCTCTTATGGACTTTAATCCCGGCAACTGATCCCCGAGATCCTCGATTTACGACAGTTTCGGGTAAATTATAGGTACGCGGATGGTTAAGGCAGAAACAATTTCATAATTGATGGTGTTCAGACTCGCGGCAATCTCATCAACAGTTATGGATTCATCTTTCTGTCTTCCAAAAATTACCACCTCATCTTCCAACTTCACACCTGGAATATGTCCTACATCCAGCATGGTCTGGTCCATGCAGACTCGTCCCACAATCGGCGCCCTGCGCCCGCGGACCAGCATATGTCCACGAGATGAAAGCAGACGATTAAATCCGTCCGCATATCCCACGGGAATCGAAGCAATGGTTGTGGGCTTTGGGGTTTTATAAGTGCTGCCGTAACTGACCTTGAAACCCGGGGGAACTTTTTTTAAATGAACAATTTTTGATTTTAACGTCATGGCCGGCTTCAGCACAATCCGACGTTTATTGACCTCATCGGATGGATACAGACCATAAATCGCAATGCCGGCGCGCACCATATCCAGGTGGGTTTCGGGCATATCTATGATAGCTGCGCTATTGGCGGCATGGCACAAAGGGGGATTTATGCCGGTGCGGCGCAGCTCATTTAAAAAGTCAACAAATATTTCAAATTGCTTTCCGGCATATGTCTTATCAGAACTGTCTGCAGAGGCGAAGTGAGTGTATACCCCTTCCAGCTCAAGACCCGCAAGAGACGAGATGGACGCGACTTCACGGATAGCGTTACCCATTAAATTTTGCTCTGTTACAGGAGGTCGGCGGCAGTCCGGCAGCAGGCCGAGTCGGCCCATTCCGGTATCCACCTTAAGGTGAACCTTGATCTGTTTGTTGGATGAAACAGCGATATCGGAAAGTGCTTGAGCGGTGGTGTACGACCATACGGTTTGCGTCAGTTCAAACCCTATGAGCTTGTGGGCAAGTGCCGGCGGTGTGTACCCAAAAATCAGAACCGGTTCCTTAACCCCTGCTTTTCTAAGTTCAATTCCTTCTTGTATTCTGGCCACACCCAGGGAATCCGCGCCGTTCTCCAGGGCCTTCCGGGTGACCTCAACCGCGCCGTGACCATAAGCATTGGCCTTTACCACGGCCATTAAATCGGCCCCGGCGTCTGTAATTCGCCGTAAGTCACGCACGTTGTGAGCTATGGCTTCAAGGTCAACCTCTGCCCAGACAAGCGGAGAGTCCAAATGGCCACCTCATGATTAAAATATAAAATGATGAACTCGTAAAAACTCAAAAACCACTTCCCTATTTTGCAAGCATGGCTCTCATCATGTCGCCGGCATTTTGAGCATGGTCTGCGATAGCGCCGATTATTTCAGCCAGCTTCACCAAATGAAAGATGCTAACGGCATCGGCCTCCATGTTAAAGACCTTTTTTTTAATAATATCTTCAAATTTATCGGCCTCGTGTTCTTGATGGCGCAATTTGCGAATGATATCTTTGACGATGACCCGTTGATTTTCGGAGTAAGTGTTAAAGTACTCTCTCGCTTCAGCAACCATCGTGCTTAACATTTCGATGGAATCAATAACTGAATCCACCAAAAGAGCAAAGTCCTTTTTAAGCTCCGGCGGAATTTTTTTTGTGCTTCTATAGGAAATCCAGTCAAGTGTATCTTCCACGGCATCAAGAACACCATCCTGTTCTCTTAAATACCTGAACACCAGAAAATTAGATATGGGCATCATGGTTTCTTTTGGAATATGCCCCCGGATGCGGCGCTTGATGACATCTGCTTGACTTTCAATCTGAGCAATTTCTTGTCTGAACTCTTCAAATGTTTTACATTTGGGTGAAAAATGGCACTCCATGGCCTGCTGAAAAGCATAGGCGCATTCCTTGACCTTTTCCGCATGTTCCTGAAGACCTTCAAATGGTGAAGTCATAAACATTTTAAAAAATGGTATGCGCATAGAAATCCCCTTCTATAACAAAAATTGAAGTATTTTAAATATAACCATACTGGTAACCGCAGCAGCGGGCACGGTTAAAAGCCAGTATAACATAATTTTAAAAACAATGCCAAAGTTAACCGCTTCGATTCCGCGCGCAAGGCCGACTCCCAGGACACCGCCGACTGCGGCATGGGTTGTTGAAACCGGAAGACCCATTTTTGAAGCCACAAGAACCGTTGTTGCCGCAGAAAATTCAACACAAAAACCTCGTGTATTGCTAAGCGTGGTAATTTTTTTACCCATGGTCTCCATGACACGGTGCCCTGCCATTCCGATGCCACAGGCAATTCCGATGCCACCGAACAGCAGGAGAAAAATAGGCACCGGCACCGTACCACCGACACTGCCTGTCTTTACCAAAAAATAAATCACGGCAAGAGGACCTATTGCATTGGCTACGTCGTTTGCTCCTTGTGCCAGGGCAACATAGCAGGCTGTTCCAACCTGTATGCGTTTAAAGATCGCCTCTGCTCCGCCTTCCCGTTTTTTAATAAACCATCCTAAAGCCTTCCTTCCGACAAATCCAAAAAAAATTGCCAGATTGAAAGAAACCAGCAATGCAGAATAAGGCCCAACGATCAGTTTTTTCCCCAAAGGGGTTTTGAACAGAAATGACAATATAACAACAAAAAAAGTCGCGCCAATAAAAAAAGGAGACAATTTTAAAGCGTGGGTAAAACCATCTTCTTTAGAAAGAATTAATTTTACGATGATTTTGAACATAAAAAAAGAGATGACAATACTAAACAGAGGGGAAATAACCCAGCTTATAACAACAGCAGCAAGTTTGCCCCAATTGATGACTGAGAAGCCGCCGGCCATAATACCAAAGCCGATCATGGACCCGACAATGGAGTGGGTCGTGGAAACCGGCAATGACTTCCATGTGGCAAAACTGACCCAAAGGGCGGCAGCAAGAAGGGCTGAAAGCGCACCGATAAGGGCCAGATGCGGATCGGTCATGACTTCGGTTGAGACAATCCCTTTGCGAATAGTATTGGTAACATGGGAGCCGATAAATACGGCACCCACCATATTCAATATCCCTGCAAGAAAAACTGCCTGGCGAATGGTGATTGCCTTGGCACCCACAGAGGAAGCCATGGAGTTGGCGACATCATTGGCACCGATGTTCCAGGCCATATAAAACCCAAAAACATAACCGACAATCAGAATGTAATATTCTTGAGGCATTATTAAATTGTATTTATTTTAATATGTTATGTCAAATTATCAGCAATCGGTCGATTCAGGAGCGCGAATATTTTCAATGGAGACAAATAACACGGCACAGCGTGCAAATCAATCTTAAATATGGAGCCTACTGGTGATAAATTGAGAAGTTACTTACATACCAGCCGAATACTCTGCAAGAATATCGTCTGCTATGTTATCGATGAAACAGGATGGGCGGTTCAAGATCATTCCTGAACTTCTATCATAAACTTGAACCGGATAGGTAAAAATCAAATTTTCTTTAGCCCGCGTCGCAGCAACGTACATAAGCCTTAGTTCTTCCTCAAGTTCTTTTTTCCTGTGCAACGCATGTATGGAAGGAAATCGTCCCTCAAGTGCCCATATGATAAAGACGGTATGCCATTCAAGACCTTTGGCCGAGTGTATTGTTGAAAGAATGAGACGGTCCTCATCCTGATCGTCGGTTAAAAAAGAGTCATTGAGACTTGTATTTGGCGGCTCAAGAGCCATATCGGTCAAAAACTGTTCGAGATTGTTGTACCGTTCCATTATGGTTACCAGATGCTCAAGATCTCTGGTACGTTTGGGATGATCATCATATTTTTCTTTTAATATGGGGACATAATAATTGACAATAGCTTCACCCAGTTGGGAAACGGACATGGGTTTTGAATCAATAGTTGAAAAGAGATTTTTTAATCCAACCATACCCTTTGATCGTCTGGATTTGGGTTGGATTGCAAAAATTCCTGTATATCCAGCTTGTTCAGCCATGATTGTTTCATAAATATCCATAGCGGTTTTTGGACCGATATTATCTAAAAGGAGAAGTATTCTATACCAGCTTATTCTGTCAAGGGAATTGGAAATAACTCTGAGATGGGCCAGGACATCCTTAATATGTGCGTATTCCATAAATTTAAAACCACCCACCTTGACAAAAGAAATTCCTTCCCTGGCCAGTTCAATCTCAAGGTCAAAGGAATGAAAACTTGCTCTAAAAAGTACTGCGATCTGGTTCAAAGGGATGCCTTTGCGATGAATCTCCAGAATCTTTTGAACCACAAATCGCGATTGGCTGTTTTCACTGCAGGTATTCACAAGCACCGGTAACGACCCTCCGGATTTTCGAGTAAAAAGAAGCTTTGAAAATATCATGAGGTTCCCTGAAGTGTTTCCCGGCACCCGAATAATCAGGCTGGAAGAAAATTATCGCAGTGTCCAACCCATATTAAAGCTTACCAACGTCATTATTGAACGGGCTACGCAGAAATATTCAAAGCTTCTTTTTACTCGAAAATCCGGAGGGTCGTTACCG
>JAFDEW010000152.1 GCA_019310125.1 Deltaproteobacteria bacterium
GGGGTAAGGGTGAAAAGGTGCGGTAAGAGCGCACCAGTTCCCTGGGTGACCGGGGAAGCTTTGTAAACCCCACCCGGTGCAAGACCAAATAGGGGAGTGTTTGAGAGCGGCCCGTTCGAGCTCCCGGGTAGGTCGCAAGAGATGCCCGGCAACCGGCATCCAGAGATGAATGACCGTTATCCAGTCCGGGGCAACCCGCATTGGACACAGAATTCGGCTTATTGGTTGCTCGGACCGTACATACAAGTTAAATAGGACACAGATTTTCGCAGATATACACAGATAATATTATTATTTCTTAATTTAAGAATCTTAACAATCTGTGTTCATCTGTGTCCAAAAAAGGAAATTCCTATACTCTAAATTTAAGATCTTTGTTTATGAAGACACCTGGTGAGGTGATGCATATGCTTCAGATAGAAGAACTCAAAGTCGAGGTCGGCGGAAAAACCATATTAAATAATGTTAATATGGAAATACCCAAAGGGCAAACCCACGTACTTTTCGGACCCAATGGGTCCGGCAAAACCAGCTTGATGATGACCATTAAGGTGAAGACATCACCGATATGCCAATAAACGAGCGTGCTTTGCTCGGTATCGGCGTTTCGTTTCAGAGACCTCCAACCATTAACGGTTTAACCACTAGAAATATTGTTCAAATCTGCGATATAAATCGTTCAGTAGATGTTGATGAACTGGCAAAAGAGCTTAATTTTGCCGATCTTCTTGACAGGGATGTAAACCTGAATTTTTCAGGGGGAGAGATAAAACGTTCCGAACTGCTTCAGCTTATGGCACAACAGCCGGACCTTGTTCTTCTCGATGAACCCGAATCAGGAGTTGACCTGGAAAGCATTGTTGTTATCGGCGATACCATCAATTCACTTTTGGGCAGGCAAATCAAATGTCCCCAGAGCAGACCTCATCAAAAGATAATCGGTGACCATGCAAAATCCGCCCTTGTTATTACCCACACCGGACATATACTTGATTATATCACGGCAGACAAGGGTCAGGTCCTCTATAACGGAATTTTATGCTGTTCGAGAAATGCCAGAGAGATCCTAAAGTGGATCAGAGAATACGGATATGAGGAGTGCGTCAGATGTTCAAACGAGATAACGTCTTGGATATAAATATTAAAAACTACAACCTCGATGCGAAAGATCATGCCTATGTTGAAAAGTTATCACAAATTGAGTCAACAGATGCCAAACAGTTTTTAGACGTTGGTATTGATATTGATGAAAATGCTCGTATAGGCACATTTATTCAAAAAGATAAATCCGTGATACACTGCAAAACCAGGCAGGATGGTGTCGAGGTCATGAGCATATCCCAGGCCCGGGAAAAACACGCATGGCTTTCAGATTATATGTGGAAAAATATATCCCCGGATACGGACAAGTTTATTCTGCAGGCCAAGAAAAATTCACACGAGGGTTACTTTATTCACGCCCTTGCCGGGGTTAAAGCAAAAGATCCGATCCAGTCATGCCTATATATTGCAGAAGAAGGATTTTCACAAAACGTTCATAATATCGTAGTTGCTGAACAAGGATCGGAGCTGCATATCATTACCGGGTGTGCAACCGCTCCTCATCTAAAATCAGGCCTGCATATAGGAGTTTCTGAGTTTTATGTAAAACGAGGCGCCAAGCTTACGTTTACCATGATTCATGACTGGGGGGAAAAAATCAACGTTCGACCAAGAACAGTCATCCGGGTTGAGGAAGGCGGAACCATCATCTCTAATTATATTTCCTTAAAACCCGTGGGGTCACTTCAGATGTTTCCCACCACATATTTGAACGGAAAGGGGGCTGTTGCCCGGTTTAACAGCATTCTTGTGGCAGGACCGGGAAGTTTTCTGGATGTGGGGTCACGGGTTGTATTGAATGCTCCCGACACGCGCGCCGAGATAATATCGCGCGCAATTTCATCAGGAGGATCAATCATTGCCCGTGGTGAACTTGTGGGCAAAGTTTCCGGTATTAAAGCACATCTGGAGTGTCATGGTTTAATACTAAATGACGGGCTGATGCAGGCCATTCCTGAGATTATCGGATACGTTCCCGGTGTGGAAATGTCTCACGAAGCCGCTGTGGGTAAAATCGATCAGCGGGAAATAGAGTATCTAATGGCAAGGGGGCTTGATGAAGAAGAAGCAATATCGACAATTGTGCGAGGGTTTTTAAATGTAAATATTGAAGGATTGCCCGCCGATCTGAAAAAGAGACTGGACGAGACAATTTCTGAAACCCAGAAGGAAATGATGTAGACAATGAAATTTCAGAAAACGGTTTGCGATATTTCTTTTTCAGAGAAAGTTAGAATATTTTCTCATGATTATTTAAAAGCTTGTATCTATATTTCAGATTTTACTTCTTCCCGGTATCTTTTTACCAAGAAGCTTTTTTCAGACTTGATCGCATCTTCTCAGGTTCTAGAAGACTTCCTGGATTTTCACGGTGCTAAAAATAACAAGGAGTGGTTTTTTTACAGGGAGCTAACCGCTGCCGTCAGGCATCTAAGCCTTGGAGGCTACTCGCAGACACATATTTTAAATCGTCTGGATTTCTATGGTCTCCCGGATAATGAGACTTTTGAAAAGGAAGGCACTTCTACGCTTTACTTTATAAGAAAGGCGATAATGAAGTTAGCCCCGATCATATTGAATGAGGCCCGCAGGCTTAATATCCCCATACCTGATCAGAGTTATGATATGGCTGAATTTCCCGGTATTATAACCGGGGAGATGCTCGATTTTAATATCGATGATACGGATAAAGACCAGCAGAAGAAGCATATCGTTAAAATAGCAAGTGAATTTTTATCCATAGCGGCAAGTTTTGATCCTCTCAGATTTTATGAGCCATATAATTTTCAGGAGATATTGAAAATTGTGCCGGAAAAGGTCAATGAAGTAAATATGAGACGTTTTGAAATGCTGGTGCATAATCTTCAGTCTTCTTTTGATACATATGTGATCCACGGCGGGTACCGGTTTGGCAACAGGAAGCTCAAAGATTTACGGGGTTTTTTTTCAGTGGTATTTCACCTTCTTCAAATGATCGGAAGGCTTTTGCATTTTTATGAGCGGCATCTTCACAAAGCAGGATATAAAAACATTTACAAAAAGGTTCAGGATCGCTTATCCGCTGTAATTGATCCGGAAGAGCTTCTTGATCGCACCATTAATTACGGATTTTACTATGTCTGCCACTTTCTTACAACCGGCAAAGAACTGGCCCGGGAGATACTCAATGAAAATATTGAGCGATCTTCCATTATGGTAGGCGTTCCTGTAAAGCTTGGCTTTCACAGCAGACCCAGCCTTTTAGTGGCTAAAATAGTTCAGAACTACGGTGGGCAGGTGGAACTTTGTGTCGGACAAGACCGGTTTGATGCCAGCAGTGTACTGGATATTCAATGGGCAGGGGGCAAGATACAGAAAGAAAACATTGCCGAAGTTGTTTTTGAAGGGGATACCCGAGCGTTAAAGGATATTGAAATCCTTGCAGGGGTTAATTACGGTGAAGATACAATGGGCAAAGGGATTCCGCTTCCCAAGGAATTGAAATACCTGAAATAACATTCTTTTAACTAAATAAGCATTAACAGTCTGTAAGTTCAGGACTATTGACTTAGTGTAAATTCAGATGCAACATATTTTAATGAAGAATCCACACCTTGAAGGCATATAAAAGATGAACGTCGAACATCGAATAATGTGTTCTACCATTTATAATAAAGACAAAGCGAAGCGCCTTCCACATTCGACGTTGGACGTTGAACGTTCGATGTTCGATGTTCAAATTTCGAGGCAAGCGTTCAAGCCTCATAAAATGTTCTATATTTTCATTAAGTCGTAGAAATTCCGGGACGTTATATTATGATTTCTGCAATTATTGTTGCTGCCGGCAAAGGCATCCGGATGAATGACCCAACCCGCAAGCAGTACCTGGACCTTGCAGGCCGACCGATTCTGGCTCATTCGGTAATGGTATTTGATACATGTGAGCTGATAGATAAGATCTTTCTTGTTGTCCCCAAAGAAGATATCGAATATTGCCGAAAAAACATAGTCCCGTTGATGGAACTTAAAAACGGGCTTAATCTTGTGCCTGGTGGTGAACAAAGACAGAATTCAGTCTATAACGGACTTCAAGCCATAGACAAAAAGACCGACACGGTGGTTATTCATGACGGCGTGCGTCCTTTTATTCAACCCGATGAACTGGAATCGTGTATACTCGGCGCAAGAAAATTCGGTGCATGTATCCTTGGTATACCTGCCGGAGATACCATTAAATATGTCGGCAAATCGGGTTTTATTGAGAAAACACTTGCAAGAGACAGCATTTGGCTTGCCCAGACCCCCCAGGCGTTTAAATATGAATTGATCATAAGAGCCCATGAAACTGCACGGCGCGATGGATATACCGGTTCTGACGATGCATCCCTTGTGGAACGGCTGGGGATAGGCGTAAAAATTATTAACGGCAGCAAAAACAATATAAAGATTACCGTCCGGGAAGATCTGGTTATTGCACGGGCGATACTTGATGCAATAACTGGAGAGCGAGCTTCGATGTTTTTGTGCGATCCCTAAGGATTGATGGTTTCGTAAAAAGTCAAAAAACGTCCTTTTTTGTCATTCCGGCGAAAGCCGGAATCCAGTGTTTTCAGAAACTTATAACTGACTGATTTAGACGGTTTCGTAAAAAGTTCAAATTCAAGGCGTGCAAGTTTTGTAATCGTGAGGCGTACTTTTCGTACGTTGAATGATTACGAAATGCAGCACAACGCAGAAGTTGGACTTTTTACGAGACCGTCAAGGATTTATAATGCCTATTTATGAATACGAGCACTTAAAAAAACCATGCTCGCTGGGCAGAGTGTTTGATGTGAAACAGTCGATTCGGGACAAATCACTGATGCAATGCCCCAACTGCGACGGTCCGGTGCGAAAACTCATTTCTCGCATCAACATCAGTACACCTAAATCCAACAGCGAACTGCGCGACCTGGGTTTTACCAAGCTTGTAAAAAGAGATGACGGCGTTTATGAGAATGTAACGGCTCGTGATGGTGACAGTCGCATGGTCATCCGGGGTAAATCCGAAACCCTGCCGGATTTGAAAAAAACGATAAGAGATTAGTTCGTGTCCAGAGAAAGCATGAAAGAGGATGCACATAAAATTGTGCATCATGCCCAGATTACTGTGCTTATTTATAAATAATTTAAAGAAGTACTGCTCCTCGTATTTATCCATTCTGCTTCAAAAAAAGTTTTTTAAAAAAAATTGAAAAAAGATTAACAATCCCCATTAGACAAAGATTCTCTCATCCATAGGGTCATAAAGCGCCCTATCCGCCAATTTTTGTTTTCACCGTTAACTCACATCATTTAAAATCTTTGAAATCTTATAACCTATCGGTATTACAAGTTTTACAATGGATATCTGTTTATGAAATCATAATGGAAAATTGGGATACTGGAATATTGGGAGTAAGGGTGGAAATAGACGGTTTTAATTATAAAAAACTTTTTCAAACCCATCATTCTATTACTCCATCATTCCATTATTCCAATAGGGGCAAAGTCCCTAAGTTCTTTATGGCATGATTCTTGGAAGAACTTTGGGTTGGGAATTCCCATTATTTTTTTAGTGTTCGGAACAACAACCCATTAATCAAAAGAAGGAAGGAGAAAAAAATGAGAAAAACAAAAAGGTTGGCATTTTTGAGCATTGCAGTTGCAATTGTTATGGTTTTTATTGGGCCGGTATGGGCTACAGACGCAGGAAAGATAAATTTGAACAAAGCAACAGTAGAAGAGCTAATTCAACTCAAAGGAATAGGTCAAAAATACGCAGAAAGGATCGTAGAATTCCGTGAGAAAAACGGACCTTTCAAAAAAACGGAAGATCTGATGAATGTTCCGGGAATCGGTCAAAAAATCGTGCAAAAGAACAAAGACACAATTGTTGTGGAATAATAGTATGAAATCTGCGTAGTCAACCATTCCATATATGTGTGTGGTTGACTACGCACACAACATGTTTGAAGCGGTGCAGTCGCGTTATATAAAATTGATAAATGCAATGAATCAATTTTATTATGGAGACATTTTGTTAAAGATCATAGTGGATTATCGCGAAAAGGCTTCCGGGCTTATTGAGTTACTCAAAAATGAAGACGGTTTTATTGAGGTAAAGAAAGTTTCTTATGGCGATTATATCATTAATGAAGCAATTACCATAGAACGAAAAACTGCCAAGGATTTTCTCATATCGATCATTGACGGGAGGTTGTTTAAGCAACTTTCAAAGCTTAAAATGTTTTGTAAGAATCCTATTCTTCTTATTGAAGGTAATCCTTACAATACAGATCTCAAATTTGACAGAATGGCAATTAAAGGAGCTCTAATATCTGCTGAAGCCATATGGCATATTCCTGTTATTTTTTCTCGTTCCAAAGAGGATACCAAAGATATTTTTATGTTAATAAGTAAGCAGGTTGAATCCTATATCGATGTTGTACCGTTACGTGGCGGTTATCGTCCCAAGAGATTAAAGTCAAAACAGTTGTATTTATTGCAAGGACTGCCTCAGATAGGCCCTATGCTTGCAAAGCGATTGCTAAAACATTTTAAATCTGTTTCGAATGTTGTGAATGCATCTGTTCAAGGTTTGGCAGAAGTTGATGGTATCGGAAAGGTTTCTGCTGAGAAAATCAGAGAGGTTTTGGATACAGAAGTTTTATGAACTACAGTTCAAGTATCATTTTTTATTAAAATTCCCAAACACTGATACTCAAACTAACTGGTTTGCCAATCAGATTCGGCTTACAGCAGGGGATTTAAAATTTAAGCGGCATAGCCGCGTTTTATAAAATCGCGAAACGATTTTATTTTGATTTTATATTTTGCTTGACATACCTCTCTAATATATGTTCAACTGCTGAACACTCTAAAAATGAACG
>JAFDEW010000153.1 GCA_019310125.1 Deltaproteobacteria bacterium
TCTTGAACCCAATTTTCAGATGGTTTGCAGGGATCGAAACCGCCTGGCTATAATGGCGGATATTCTGGGAGCATACTCTCTGGGTATCCGTAACATGCTGTGTCTTTCAGGTGACCACCAGCAATTCGGCAACCATCCTGAAGCAAAAAACGTCTTCGACATAGATTCCATGCAGCTCATCGCCCTGGTCAAGATGATGCGGGATGAGGGCACGTTTATGAACGGCGAAGATATTGATGTTCCGCCGAAACTTTTCATCGGCGCGGCCAGCAACCCGTTTGCCGATCCTTATGAATTCCGGATTTACAGGCTTGCCAACAAGATAGACGCGGGAGCTGATTTTATCCAGACCCAGTGTATCTATAACATGGAAAGGTTCAGGGACTTTATGAAAAGGGCTGTGGATATGGGGCTGGCGGAGAAAGCATACATCCTTGCCGGTGTAACTCCCATGAAATCGACACGCATGGCACAGTATATGGCTAAAAAGGTCCCCGGGATAGATGTGCCCGAATCCCTTATCAAGCGTCTAAATGCGGCAGGCAAGGGAAAACAGGCCGAGGAGGGAATCAAATTTGCCATTGAACAGATCGAGGAGTTCAAGGAGATGGAGGGGCTTGCCGGAGTTCATCTCATGGCCATTGAATGGGAGCACAAGGTACCGGAAATCGCTGAAAGGGCCAACATGTTGCCCCGTCCCAAGTTTGAATAAGTCATGGAACGCTGTTGTATCATACCGGTAAATGCCGTGAGTCTCCATTTTCCATATTTTTAAAAGTGAGGAACGAATGTATAAAGCTAAAGCCCATGGATTGACCGATGTGCTCGATACCCTTGAAGACGGCATATATGTTATCAACAACGATTACATCGTCGAATTCATGAACAAAGCGATGGTCAAAGTATTCGGAAACGGTACAGGGAAAAAATGCCATCGGGTGATTAACAAGAGCGATGAAATCTGTCCCTGGTGCAGGGCCGACGACGTGTTTGAAAAGGGTGAAACAACACATGAAGAGCTCCACCTGGCAGCTATAGGAAAGACCTATGATCTGCTGGAGCTTCCGCTTAGGAACATGGACGGTTCAACATCCAAGCTCAGTATATATCGTGACATTACCTCGAGCAAAGATCAGGAAAAGAAGCTGAGGGCATCGGAGCAAAACTACCGGAGGCTGTTTGAGAACGTTGCAGTAGGAGTGTACATAAGCAGCAAAAAAGGTAGATTCCTGAATGCAAACCGGGCGCTTCTGGATATGCTGGGTTATGAGGACAAGGCGCAATTTCTCGGTATTGATATAGAGCAGGACCTGTACGTAAAGCCGGAAGACAGAAAAAAATTCCAGGAGATGATAGAGCGTCACGGCAGTGTAATAGACTACGAAGTGGATTTCAAGCGCAAGAACGGCACCCCGATTCCGGTTCTTATTACCGCGAATGTTCGAATGAGCCAGACGGGAAACATCCTGGGCTACGAGGGAATTTGTGTTGATCAGTCCCAACGGAAGCAGATGGAAAGAAAGTTGAGGGAAGCCCACGATTTTATGGACAATACCATCCAGAGCTCACCCAATGCAATCATGTGTACGGATATGCAGGGAAATATCATCATGTGGAATCACGGGGCCGAGGAAACACTCGGCTACAGGGCTTCGGATGTTATCGGAAAAATGAACGTTGTGGGAAACCTCTACACCGCCAGTATAGCCAGGAATGTGATGAAAATGATGAGAAGCGACCAATACGGCGGCAAGGGTAAGCTGCGATCCTGCCCCATGACATTCAAGCGTAATGACGGTCGGGAGGTGGAGGGTAACCTTTCCGCCAGTATCATCTATGACGATCAGGGAAACGAGATAGCATCCGTTGGCTTTTTTGTGGATCTCGGTGAAATGCTGGAAATGAACAGGAAACTAAGACAGACCCAAGAGCAGTTGCTGCAGTCTGAAAAGCTTGCAGCCATGGGACGCCTGACATCACAGATTGCACACGAACTGAACAATCCGCTTTATGGAATAATGAACACTCTGGAGCTGATGAAGACGGAAATTTCGCCCGATAATAAGCGAAGAAAGCTGCTGGACATGTCGCTTTCCGAGACGGAACGGCTGGCCGACATGCTTAAAAAGATGCTCTCTTTTTCAAAACCGGATCAGGAGCAGCGATCCCCGGCAAATCTGAATACAATCATAGACGAGATTCTTCTTCTTCATAGGAAGCAGTTTTGGGAAAACACAATAAAGATAGAAGCCACATTCGATGAAGCGTTAGATCTGGTATATGCTTCAAAAAACCAGCTTCGCCAGGTTTTCCTGAATATGATCTCAAATGCTAAAGATGCAATGCCGGATGGCGGCACCCTGACGGTTACAACCGCCAGTGATAAGGATCATGTCAGGGTACTCATCTCCGATACCGGATGCGGCATAAAGGAAAAGCATCTTGATATAATTTTTGAAACATTTTTTACAACAAAAACCGATAGTGTAAAAGGGGTGGGGCTGGGCCTTTCCGTATGCTACGGATTCATCAAGGATCATGGCGGAGACATACTTGTGGAAAGTGAACCGGGCCAAGGCACCACCTTTACCATTATCCTGCCGGTTTACAGGGGGTACCTCACCTCACAAACCATAATTAAATTTTTTATTGTTCACGATTTTTTTTATTCTTTTTTCTTGACAAATTAAACTCTGTTAATTAAATACGCTCTTTCCCTACCATTTTAGGAGGGTATTACCATACTAATACAGTCTGAATATTTAAGGATAAAACAAAAACAATGAAAATATCTATATTGCCGTGGGCTGGAATTCTGGTTGTGTTTGTTCTTGTCTTGACTCTATGTATTGAGGCCAAAGAAACTGGTGGATTCCTTGACCATCGATCTGATCTTATCACGATTGATACACTTGAGTCGTTTGATGCTCTTGAAAGACCGGAAGTTATTTTTCTTCACGATTTACATACGGAGGCCCTGGAAAAGAGCAATAAAGACTGTAGGACCTGCCATCTTTCTGAAAAATCCTCCAAAGATCGACTTTCATTTAAATTTAAACGGCTTGAAGACACGGACAAAAAACAGGTGATGGACATTTATCATGCCGAATGTATGGGATGTCATAAAGAGATGTCTGCTTCCGGCCAAACCGCAGGGCCGATTGAAGTCTGCGGAGAATGTCACAAAGAGAATACAAAATTGATATCTTCCAGGTTGCCCATGGCTTTTGATAAATCTCTCCATTTCCGCCATACGGAAACAAACAAGGACGAAAAAACAAATAAGGGGAATTGTGCACTGTGTCATCACGAATATGATGAAAAGGCCAAGAAGCTGTTTTATGCCAAAGATAAAGAAGGTTCCTGCAGGTACTGCCACATGAAGGAGACCGAAGATAACCGGATGTCCATTAGACTGGCGTCCCATTCAGGTTGCATCGATTGTCACAAAAAGGCGGTGGCCGAGAAAAAGAAAACCGGTCCGATCAAATGCGCTGGATGCCATGATGCCAATATGCAACAAAAAATTGAAAAGATAGCGGAAGTTCCAAGACTCGAACGGAAACAACCTGATGTCGTCCTGATCCAGGCAAACAACCAGAAAACAAAAAAAGATGACCGGATGTCCGGAATGAACCCGGTTCCTTTCGATCACAAGGCACACGAAGGATACAATGATACCTGCCTTGTATGTCACCATGCAAGCCTGGATTCCTGTAGCAAAAAATGCCATACCCCGACGGCTTCAAAAGAGGGGAACTATGTTAATTTTGAAAGTGCCATGCATCAAAAAGGTACCAAAAAGAGCTGCCTGGGCTGTCACGAAATGAACAAGAACCAACCGAATTGCGCGGCCTGCCATTCCTTAGATGCGGAAAATCCCATGATAGAGACGTCCTGTAAAATATGCCATATGAAACCACTTCTAAAAAATTCACCGGCAACACCTATGGACGAAAAACTCATGGCTGAAATGCTGCTTAAGTCAAGAACGGCTGCATCCGGCACTTACAGAGATGAGGATATCCCTGAAAAAGTCATTATCAAAGAACTGGCAGAAGAATATGAGCCCGTTGAACTTCCACATGGAAAGATCATTAAAACACTTTTGAACAACATCAAAGACAACACGTTGGCCGGTTATTTTCATGCGGAAAAAGGTACGGTTTGCCGGAGCTGTCATCATAACAGCCCGTTAGATCCAAAACCTCCTCGATGTGGGAGTTGCCACGGCAAACCGTTTGATCAAGGAAACATATTCAAACCGGGAATCAAGGGGGCGTATCACCAGCAATGCAATAGATGCCACCAGGAGCTTAACATTGAAAAACCAACATCTACCGGATGTACCGATTGCCATAAGACGAAAAAAAAATAAGCACAAAGTGTTGTTAACGCCGGTAAGGGAACTTTTATGTCTATATCACGAAGAAAATTTTTGGGTTGGATGGGGGCAGCAGCAGGACTGAGTACCGCTTTTGGTTCTCCTGTACATGCTGCGGCAAACAAACATTTTAGAGGTTATCCTGATAGCCTTGGCATTCTCTTTGACAGTATGTTGTGCATCGGATGCAGAAAATGTGAGGCGGGATGCAACAAAGTGAATGGACTCCCGCCGCCGGATCAACCGTTTGATGATCTTACAGTCCTGAGTAAAAAACGAAGGACAGATACCAAAACATTTACAGTCGTTAACCGTTATGATCCTCCCCAAGGGATAAAAGCCCCCTTATTTCGCAAAATACAGTGTAATCATTGCCTCGAACCTGCATGTGCATCCGTATGCTTTGTCAAGGCCTTTACCAAGACAAAACAAGGATCGGTGGTATATGACGCTTCCGTGTGCGTGGGATGCAGGTATTGCATGATCGCCTGTCCTTTTGAAATACCAACCTACGAGTACGATAAGGCGCTCACTCCTCGAATCAGAAAGTGTACCATGTGTCACCCACGGGTTGTTGAGGGAAAGCTTCCCGGATGTGTGGAGATATGTCCAAACGAGGCGCTGAGTTTTGGGAAACGCAAGGATTTGATCAAAATCGCTCGGGAACGCATCAGAAAATATCCGGATCGTTATGTAGATCATATATACGGTGAACATGAGATGGGCGGGACAAGCTGGCTCTACCTTTCCGGCGTTCCGTTCAAAGAGTTGGGAATGCGTGAAGATCTGGGGGTTACGCCGGCGCCTGAATTGACCGCCGGAGCCCTGAGTGTGGTCCCCATGGTGGCGGGTCTTTGGCCGGTACTTCTTACCGGTCTTTATGCCGTGTCAAAACGCAAAGAGAAGATTGCAAAAATAGAACAACAACAAGCCATTGCGTCAACACTGGAAAAAGCAAATGCAGAGGCTGAAGCTAAACTTTCCAAAGCCCTGGCAAACGCCCGGAAAGAAAAAGATGCCGCAATAAAAAAAGAGATAAAAAAGGCACTTGAAGAAGCTAAACAGGCTCAAGAAACGGAGGGTTCCTGATGTCAGAAAAAGCCGCTGTAGCCAGCAAATCATTTTTCACTCCTTTTAATGTCGTTGCCGGCATCATCGTTATCATCGGATTAATCATTACTGTTCTGAGGTTTACCGGAGGATTGGCTTCGGTCACCAATCTTTCCGATTACAACCCCTGGGGCATATGGATCGGCTTTGATCTGCTAGTCGGTGTTGCTCTGGCGGCAGGTGGATATGTCACTTCTGCAGCGGTCTACCTTTTCGGAATGAAAAAATATCATTCCGCTTTGAGACCCGCTATTCTCACGGGTTTCCTGGGATATGCACTGGTTGTTCTTGCACTTAATTACGATGTGGGACGGCCATGGCGCCTTCCCTACCCGTTTCTCATCCAGCAGGGCACAACCTCTGTTTTATTTGAAGTGGCTGCATGCGTTGCACTATACCTTACGGTCCTTTTTATTGAATTTTCTCCAGCGGCACTGGAATGGCTCGGCTTAAGAAAGGCACGCGGCATTGTCGTCAAATTGACCTTACTCCTCACCATATTCGGTGTTGTGCTTTCCACACTTCACCAGTCTTCTCTGGGAGCTCTTTTCCTGATCGCACCATCCAAGCTTCATCCGCTTTGGTATTCACCATATCTGCCGGTCTATTTCTTTATTACCAGTATCATTGCGGGACTCTCCATGGTAATTTTTGAAAGCACACTTTCCTACCGGTATCTTTCTCACAAAATGGATGAAGCTCACCTGAAAGAAAAAAATGATGTAACATTAGGATTCGGGAAAGCCGCATCATATGTGCTCGCAGGCTATTTTGCGATTAAGGTTATCGGGATATCCGCAGGAAACCATTGGCATTTGCTTGGAACGTCATACGGATTGTGGTTTCTATTGGAACTTTTTGGATTTGTGGCCCTGCCGTGCTTTCTTTATGCTGTCGGAGTCAGGGATAAAAATCTGAAGCTGATAAAATGGACGGCGGTACTTGCCATACTCGGTATTATTTTAAACCGGTTTAATGTGAGTCTTATTGCGTTTAACTGGCATCTGCCGTCCAGTGAAAGATATTTCCCACACTGGATGGAGATAGGAATTTCTATTTTTATCGTTACCCTAGGGGTTATTTTTTACAAGTTCATCGTAACCCGGATGCCAATTTTATATAAACATTCGGAATACAGCGATTCACACTGATTTTTCCCATTTTTTTTACGATCATTTAGGGTTGTACTTTTAAGGAGCGATTAACAATGGACGGTACTTTTTATACACTCCAGGAATTCATGACATATACCGAAGGCGTCACGTATATTTTAATTGTGGCCATACTTCTGGGGATGTTGGGGTTCTGGATCTTTCTGGTTGAAAGAGATGAAAATGAATAAAAGGAGAATGCAATGTATTGGTTCGTAACCGGCCCTTTATTATGGCTGTCATTTACGATCTTTGTTATCGGTTGTATCGTTCGTATAATAGGATATATTAGAGGCCTGGATTGGCAAGCTGACAGAGTTGCCTACACCGCACACTTCTCCCATGGAATTAAAGGGGCCATACGGTCTATTTCGTTTTGGCTATTTCCCTTTGGCACTCGATGCTGGAGAAATAATCCGGTATTTACCGTGGTGGTTTTTGTCTTCCACATCGGTTTGCTCGTTACCCCCGTTTTCTTACTGGCTCACAATATTCTTCTCAAAGAAAGATGGGGATTCAGCCTCTGGACACTGCCGGAATCTGTTGCCGATGTCCTGACGGTTGCGATGATTATAGCAGCAGTATGTCTGGTGTTGCGACGCATAGCGCTCTCCGAGGTCAGAATTCTTACGACACTATATGATTATGTTGTTCTTGCAATAACGGTTGCTCCTTTTGTCACCGGATTCATTGCTCATCATATTGCATCTGACCACGGGCTTTGGTTGATTGTACATGTGATCTGCGGCGAAATCATGTTGATTGCCATCCCTTTCACAAAATTGTCTCATTTTGTTCTGTTCTTTATGTCAAGGGCGCAACTGGGAATGGATTACGGCATCAAACGGGGCGGAATGAAAGGAAAAGGGTTTGCATGGTAGTATGTTACTAATCTTTCAACACGTTAGGAATGAATCATTATGCCGGAAGGAATATTTTGCAACAAAAAAACCATAGACACCCGGGAACAACTCAATGTTGTTTTGGGGGATACCGGTGGTAAACAGTACTATGAGGAAATGAACCATCTTGATGTGGACAAGGATGCATTATGGGCAACGATCCAAAAGACATTTAAGTCGCGTTTAAAAACATGGCTGGAGATATGTGCCCATTGCGGTCTGTGTGCGGAAAGTTGTTACTATTATCTCGCAAACAACAGGGACCCCAAGCAAGTGCCGTCATACAAGATTCAGACAACGCTTGGGAACCTGATAAAACGAAAAGGTGATGTGGATAATAAATTCATGCAGATGTGTATGGACACGGCTTTTTCAAAGTGCTCCTGCTGTACGCGCTGCGGTGTCTACTGCCCTTTTGGCATAGATATGGGAATCATGTTCGGTTATCTTCGTGGACTTCTCTTTTCCCAGGGATTTACCCCATGGGAAATGAAAATAGGTTCGGGTATGCACAGGATTTACAAAGCCCAGATGGATGTTACTACTGAAGACTGGGTTGACACCTGTGAATGGATGGAAGAAGAGTGGGAAGATGACTACCCCGGCTTGAAAATACCGATAGATAAAGAAAATGCGAATATAATGTATACCTTGAATGCCAGGGAACCCAAACATTATCCACAAGACATCGCTGAGGCGGCCGTACTCTTTCATCTTGCCGGTGAAAACTGGACCGTACCCAGCGAAGGATGGGAAGAAACGAGCCTTGCGATGTTTGCCGGAGACTGGCAGGCATGTAAAATGCAGGTAGAAAATGTTTACGCTGCCATGGAGAGATTAAAACCCAAATGCATGGTAGTAACGGAATGCGGCCATGCATACCGAGCGACTGTCATAGAAGGTCCTTATTGGGCAGGCCTCAAAACAGGAAAACCACCTGTTGAAAGCTTCCACTATGTGGAATGGGTTGCAGAAGCATTACGGACCGGAAAACTGAAAATCGACCCTGCAAAAAAAATTAAAGAGCCGGTCACTTACCAGGATTCATGTAATTATGTTCGAAATGGAGGCCTTGCTGATATTCCCAGAGAAATTATGAGCTATATCGCAGAGGATTTCAGGGAAATGACGCCGAACAGAGAGCACAACTTTTGCTGTGGCGGCGGCGGCGGTTTAAACGGTATCGGACGATATAGAGAGCAACGAAACATTGGTTTTAAGGTCAAACGCGACCAGATTCTTGCCACTGGCGCGAAGCTCGTGGTTTCCCCGTGTCACAACTGCTGGGATGCCATAAGGGATATGGAAGAGATCTATCACTTGGGAATAAAATGGACATTTTTAAAACCTCTTTTAATCGACATGGTGGAAGTCCCTGAACACCTGAAACCAAAGGAAGAATAAATCAACGGATGCGTTTGACGGTCTCGTAAAAAGTCAGATTTTGATGGCAAAGTAAAAAGCTCCAAATTCAAGGCGCGCAAATTCCGAGGAATGAGAC
>JAFDEW010000493.1 GCA_019310125.1 Deltaproteobacteria bacterium
GATGGATATGGGGTTTAATACTGTCCGCGTGCTGCTGGACGGCTGGACCGAATGGAACAAGGGCCACCTTCCCGTGGAAAAAGGAAATACCGAGTCCTGAATTTTACAGGTGTGAAATTTGCCAAAACAATGCCAAGTCACAACTCAGTTCACAGTTTGCCCCCTCGCAATAAATAATGATCAAGGTATCCGGAGGAATATCTTCTGTAACCTCAATAAATCGCCGGTCAACATCATGCCAGGATAGACTGCGCGCACCCAGAATGTGTCCTTTCAAATATTCATCCATAGAGCGGGCATCTATGAACAGCGCTGACTTTTCCATAAATAATTTTTCAGCTTCTTCAAAAGAAATATCCATGCGATCACCGCCAGGGGTTGTGAGCCTGGCTTTAATAGACCAGTCCCCCATGATCGGCAACCGGTCAGGTCGAAGCTGATTGATTGAAAGCGCCAGTAAAATTGACAACGCCAACAGGGCGCCGACCTGCCAGACAGCCTGAAAATATATCACTTTGCCCGTGTTTACTTTATTCTCCTGAATAGATCTGGATTTTGCCATAGCTCTTTTCCGAATTTTCAATCCAATGTACATAGGGGTGATGGATCGGAGATTTTTACCACAATCAAGAGAAATGTCAAGAATATTAAAGAAAACAGTATATTGTGATTAAATAGATAGTTACGAAGACTGTCGGGATAGAGAATATAAAATTTCATTTATTTGAAGGTGACTGAGGCGTATTAAAACTTAAACTATACCATAAAAACCGACTTCAAAATACAGGATAACTATCAGTAAACACAGGTCTTGAGTTGATGATAATAACTGTGTGTGTTATTATTTTTCTATAATAAGACCTTTGCCAGAGGTTTTTGCCGCGAAAAGGTGTTTGTCTGCTTCTGCCACAAATGCCTCCAATTTTCCCTTATAACAGGCTACCCCACAACTAATTGTTACCCTACCCAGACGTTGTCCTTCAATATTCTTAAATTCGTGGATAGAAACTTTTTCAACAAGCCTTTGAGCTACATGTTCAGCATTTTTTATGTCACATACCGGAAGTAAAACAGCAAACTCATCTCCACCATAGCGAAAAGCCGAGTCTGACTCGCGTATTGATTTTCGTATCATATAAGCCACTTCTTTAAGTAACTTGTCACCTGTTTGGTGACCATAGGTGTCGTTATATCGTTTAAAATCATCGAGATCGATCATGATGAGGGACAATTCATGTTTATACCTGTCTGACCTGCTTGTTTCCTCAATTAGCCTTAAATCGAAAGAGCGCCGATTATATAGAGAAGTCAACTCATCTGAAAGTGCCAGTTTTTTGAACTTGTTGTTTGAATCAATCAATTTTTTTGAGACTTTATTAAGCTCATTTATTTTACTTTGAAATTCATCATGTAGAACATTAAAGTTTTGTTGGATATTCTCAAACTCATTTTCAACATCGAACTCCTTTTTTTCTCCTATAAACCGGACCGATTTCGATTTAATGTCCTCCGAGATGGTTTCTATTGAACGAATCCATTTAGACCCCAAGGCAAAACTTAGAAAAGAGGGTAAAAGCATGACCAAGACACCATATGTAAATGTGTCCTTTAGATCATTTATCTGGTTTGGCATAATTACTGGGATGACATGCTGATAAATGATAAATATTAATAACAACAATGGAAAAGTCGAAGATAAAAACAAAAACACAAAGAAGTTCTTTCTGAATTTTTCGTGCATTAACGAAGTAAACAATGCCATAAATGTCTCCGTTGAATTCATTGATTCATGGACTTATGAATATAAGTGAGGAATCGGTTTATTTATAATTATATTAAAACGATAAAGGTTTAATAGGGTTTTCTTTTTAATTTAAACTCGGACTATGGATACCTTGATAATCAGCGAACGAACAATTATTTCACAGCTTCTTTCAAAGCCTTTCCAGCAACAAATTTTGGAACTTTACTTGCCGCAATATATATCTCTTCCCCTGTTTGAGGATTTCTGCCTTTACGAGCCTTCCTTTCAGTCACTTTAAATGTGCCGAATCCAATCAATGATACAGAGTCTCCTTTTCCCAATGCCTTAGTAATACTTGAAAGAACACAGTCCACAGCCTCCTGAGCATCTTTTTTGGTTTTTACGACCTTAGCAACCTCGTTGACTAAATCTCCTTTATTCATGTTTTTTCTCCTTTCTTTAACGTGGTAACTTTTTGAATTTTACTCTGTTAACACAATATTACTTTAGAACTTTTTGATAGCACATAGCTGTTCATTTGCATAGCAAGTTATGAATGTTACAGCCTCGCACTTTTAGGTATATTAATAAGAACGGGTTCATCCATTTGATATTAATGTTCAATTTTTCTCATCGGAGAAGCATCCATATTGTTAAAAAAAATGAAGATTCATTAAATAATAAACTTGACATACTGTATATTGTAGCATATCTAAATCATAATACAATATGTATGTTTTAAGCCAATATTATTTTCTAAACTGAAGGGCTATGTGATGTTCCAAATATTTTAAACATCAAGGAGGGTTCCATGGCAACTGCAAAGAAACCATTAGCTAAGAAACCAGCAGCAAAAAAAAAGACGGCAAAGAAAACGGCAACTAAGAAACCAGCAGCAAAGAAACCAGCAGCAAAGAAAACAGTAGCAAAGAAACCAGCAACTAAGAAACCAGCAGCAAAGAA
>JAFDEW010000154.1 GCA_019310125.1 Deltaproteobacteria bacterium
TGTCTTACACAAGGCGTCCAAGATTTGAGCGGTCGTTTGCAACCTTTACAGCTATTTGCTCCCTGCTTGATTTTACAGTAACTTTCAACCACAAAATCGAACAGTCTTGCATTTTTAACGGCCATGGCTACTTCATCCGCGATGGCCGAAAGAATCTGATCATCTTCTTTATCAAAAAGTTTGTTTTCGACTTTGTTTAAGGCATTAATAACTCCCACAAGCTCATCTCCGGACATTAAAGGCGCTGCAAGAATCGACTTGGTTTTAAACGCATGTTCTTTGTCAATATTACCGTAAAAGTCAGGGTCGCTTTGAACATCATTGACCACCTGGGTGGTTCGATCTCTCAGGGCCCGGCCTGCATGTTCATCATAGAGCAGAACCGAGCATTCTTCGCAAAGGAGTTCGGACGTAACAATACTGATAATGGTGGTGAGAAGTTCTTGCAGGTCGCCGATATAAGACAAGGAGGAGCTTACGGTCTGGTACAGGTTGAGCATACGTATTTTATTGTCTTTGAGTTCATGGAACATGGCATTATCCAGCAGGCCGGATATTATAGGCATAAAAGAGAGTTTTGCAGGAGTTTGAGTTGAAAAATTCTGAATGGTTGCCGGATCTGCAATTAGGGCCAGAGTTCCAACAGAGTGGCCCAGTACTCCTAAGGGGATGGTAAGTCCCATGGGTTTTAGAGAGCCCGAATGTTCCCCGGGGCTGAAGGTGACAAATTTTTCTTGTTTTTGTGCAAAAAACAGGACCTCCTGTTGGGTTTCGTCTGTTTGGTTGAGTTTAAGAAGCATATCCTCCAGGTTTTGAACCACATCCTTTGAAACCCTTTCCGTGACCCTTTCCGTGAAAAAATGAGTCTGGGCGGATTCGCCTTCTTTGAGAAAAAATCCAATCCCATCCAGATGATACTGTTGGTTAAGCCAGTTGCTTATGTTAGAGCACTGCTCTTCAATGCCGTTGGTTGAAATCATCTTTACCAGACTTAAATTCATATCTTCTTGCATGGGACGATCTCCATAAATGGGTTCAAGGTTCAGGGTTCAAAGGTTCAGGGTTCAAGGTTGTTTTGAAAGATGAACATCGATCATCGAATAGACTGAACATCGAATTAAAAAGATGAACGTCCAACATCGAACATTGAACATTGAACGTCGAATAATGATATCGCTTCGCTCCTCAATTTACTCTAAAATCAAGTAAAATTCTTGCTCTTGTTTTTGTTTTTTATTCAATATTCGATGTTCATTTTTTTCAGTAAAAACTTGGGTTCAAAGGTTCCCGTTTCACCGTTAAGGGTTATCTTGTCCCTCCATCTTTTTCCATTCGACGTTCGATGTTGGACGTTCGATGTTGGACGTTCGATGTTCATCGTTAAAGATAACTACCTGTGAACCCTTATAATTCAAATATCTCCACCTCCTCCGAAACATTCTTCAGCTTAAATTTACCCTTGGGGACCGGTGAAAAATGATTCTTAATTCTATCTGCCGTGGATTTGGAAAGATATATACTTCCTCCGGTTGCCTGGGCGCCGATTCTGGCCGCTACGTTGGTGAGCCTGCCCCTGGCCGTGTAGGTCCAGCGCGACCCCGAATAGGTTTCAAACTTAGCGGCTCCGACCAGGGCCTGGCCCGAGTTTATCCCCATGTTTATATTTAACGGACGATAAAGTGCGGAGCACTCTTCGAAGATCCGAACCGTCTTTTCCCGGATGGAAAGGGCTGCACGCACGGCTTCCAGTGCGCTGGTCTTTTCATCTTCATTAAGGAAAAGCACCATCAGGCCGTCCCCGGCGGTCTCGTTCACATCGCCGTTGTGGGTATAAATGGCATCCATGAAAGCAGAAAAATGCTTTTCGATGACCTCGTTGGTTTGGCTGCTCCCTAACTTCTCACACAATCTGGTATATCCTTCTATATCGACAAAAAGGACCGAGAGATCCTGTTTTTTGCTTTCCGGAATGGCGTTTGTGGGAGATTTTTCGATCATTCTGCAAACCGTGACCGGTACGAATTTGCTCAGGTTTTCTTTCACGCTTTCAAGAATTTCAACTTTTCTCATGGAGGCCTTCAGCTCGGTGAGAGCGGTTTCGAGCTGAACGTTTTTCTCCTGAAGGTTCAGGTTGAGGCTTTTGATTTCCTCAAAAGATCTGGCGTTTTTCAGGGCAACCACCAGGTTGTTGACAAGGGTGTCCAGCAGTTCTTCATCATCCCTGTTGTACGGCTCGCCCACAAGTTTGGCCCCCAGCCCCATAATCCCGGTACAGTCCGTATTCACGGTAAACGGAAACGCACAGATCATTGCCGAAGGAAGAAGACCGCAGGTTTTGAGGTCCGCTTGTTTTTGCATAGACTTTACAAGATCAGTAGAAAGCAGGATTTGACTGCTGCCGGTTCGCAATAAAGAGATATCGTCAGCCTGAAATCCTACAGATACAAATCCATTTATTTCTCCGGAAGGATCATCCACCGTGAGGATAAACCCTTCGGCCACGCCAAAATTTCCCATAGTCATCAGTAGGAAGTTCTTTAGAATCTGCTCATATTCAACACTGCCGAATATGTCCTTGCTTATGTCATAAAGGGTTTTCAGATAATAAACCCGACGGTCCAGCTCGGTTTCGATGCGTTCCGCCTGAAGGAGGGAAGTTCTGAGTTGTTCTATCTGCCCCTGAAGGTCCATAATTTACTCTCAGTTTTTCAGGATTGGGTTGATCTAAAAATGGTTTTGAAATGTATCTTCAATTCCTGCCGGGTCTCCTTGAGCCGATCGAGCAGGTGCTGTGCCAGATTTTTCATAACAATACAGCCCAGCTCATGGTCTTCCAGCATGAGTTTTTTAAGCGCTGTTTTGTTTATAACAAGCAATTTGCTGTCTGCTGCACATCGCGAATTAAGGTTATATACATAAGGGGCAACCAGAGACGACGTTCCGGTGCATTCACCCGGATTCCGTAACATGGCAATAGGAAGTTCAAAACCGTCTTCGACCTGAGTCAGAAGCTCAACAGCCCCTTCTTTGAGGATAAACAGTTCTTCAGCCTGCTGACCTTCTTTCATAAGAAGTTCGCTTTTTTGAATTTGAATCTCTTTTGTGGTCGCCGACAGGCAAAGCAGCTGGGATTTTGAAAGTCCCTTAAAAAGGTAGCATGAAGATAGTATATGCATTGTATCATCCAATAAGGTTCTGAGTTCAGAGGTTTAGGGTTAACCTCTAAACCATTTAACCCTGAGTTTTACATATCGTTAATAGCCTCTTCCACTGTATTGTAGATCTTGGCAAATTTTGAGATGCCCACCATGTTAAAGATTTTTTGAAAATGAGGGGAAAGCCCAGCAATAGAAATCTGTTGCTGATTTTTTTTGGTTTCAGCCAGAAGCTGGATTAAAACTGCAATCCCGCCACTGTTGATGTAAGCATTTTCATAGAACTTCAACAGAATCTTGCTCATCCCTTCAACGTTTGCGTTCGTATACGCATTATTGAAAAAGGGCTCAGAAAAGACAGTCACATCCCCCTGTATATCAAAGATTGTAATATCGCCATGCCTTTTGAGATGGATTTCGATTTCTTGTTTCATAATCGCCCTGCCTTTTCCTTTTTGGACACAGATAAACACACCTTATTAAGATCTTTAAATATATAAATAATAATATCTGTGTAAATCTGAGAAAATCAGTGTCCTATTTAATCTGAAAAGTATTAATGACAACCTTCATTAAATATTCGGTTAAACTTGAATGCTGAACCTTGAGCCCTCATCCCGTCATCCTGAAAACCATTCTTACCATATGCCCCTCATCGCTTGTCTGATTGAATTCCACCCGATCCACAAGCTGTTTTATCAGGAAGATGCCGAGTCCTCTTGGGGTTTGCAAATTCAGAATTTTTTTCTCTATATCCGGTTCTTCGAGAGGTTCGTTGGAATTCCCCATGCCTTTCCCCTGGTCCATCACTGAAACGGTGAAACTGTGATCACCGTAATGCATGGTGATGACCACCCTCGCGTCAGGGTTGTTTTTATTACCGTGCTCCATGGCATTGATACATGCTTCGGACACGGCGGTTTTCAAGTCTTCTATCCGCTCAGGACGAAAGCCGACTATTTTGGCAAAAGATGCCGAACATGCCATGGCGATCCGTTCATAACCCAGCTTATTGGGAAGCCTGACCTCAATGGTATGTTCATCAAGGATACTGATCAATTCTTTTTCAGCAGCCATATATTTACGGGGCTCCACTTAATTCAGATCTTCAGAGAGGTTCGGATTTCATAAGTTCCTTTTGAATTCACTCGTATACTGTTCGGGGCAGAATGAAAAAAAAGATTTGTCATTTTCACAAGAGCGTAATCCGGGTGAATTGCTAAAATATTCAGAAATACGCTACCACGACTGCTGAAAAAATTCAATAAAATCGTGTAATAATAAAACCTAAATTGAGCGATTGTCGAGTTTGCCGGAGCTGCAAGGCGCAGGGGGCGCCGCTGTAGTCGGCTACCGCAAGCGCCCTGCAACACAGCAGATCCGATAAAATTGGCAAGCCCGAAGGGTTTCAAATGGTGACAATTTTTTTGCATAAATATATTCACCTATTGGATAAGACCTATTAGAGATTGTAGCAATGTATATTTATTTATAATTATTACTTCTTTATAACCCTGTCACTATTTGAAACGCTCAGTTTAGGTAAAAATTAAGTGGGTCTAACACTCAGCACAATAACGGTGATGTCATCATGTTGTTCGACGCCGCCGGCAAAAGTGTTGACCCTGCTGATAATCTTCGTTAAAAGGGAATCGGCATCCATAAAGTGGGATGCCCGGACAACATCCAAAAGGCGCTCAAACCCGTACATCTCCTTTTTCTTGTTCATGGCTTCCACAATTCCGTCGGTGTAGAAAACGATCTTATCACCGGGCGAAAGTTGAACACGAGTCCCCAGGTAGTCGGCACCCTCCAGGATACCCAGCGGGAAGGTGTCACCGATCGTTTCCACCAGAACGGCCTCACCGGTTTCTGCAAACAGGTGGATGGGCTGGGTCTGACCGGCACTGCATATTTCCAGGGTTTGGTCTTGGGTGTCCAGGACGGCGTAGAGCAGGGCCACGAACATGCCTCTCTTGATATCTTTTTTTATCTGCCGGTTGGCCCGAACCATTATCTCACCGACGCTCAATTCATTCTCGGATACCATGCGAAATACACTCCGTGATAAAGACATGACCAGCGCACCGGAAACACTTTTTCCTGTCACATCGGCAATTACCAGGCCTGTCCTGTTTTTTCCGATCTCAATGAAATCATAGAAATCTCCACCCACTTCTCTGGCTTGGGTTGAGGTGGCGGCAATTTGATATCCCTCAATCTCCGGGCAGTCGGCCGGAAGCATGCTCACCTGAAGATCCCTGGCAACGGACAGATCTTCCTCCATACGAAGCTTTACCAGGTATTGCTTGAAAAGCCCGGCATATTTAATACCGACAGCGCCGGCAAAGGCAAGGGGTGTCTGGAAAAACGCCGGAATGATAACTGGAAACCACCTGTCGCTGAACTTAAACAGAAAAACTGCGCCGGCAAGATAACAAACGCTCAGCCCAATCGCTCCGAATGCGGCAATTTTTAGAGAATACATACGGCAAATGGTGCCCATGAAAATGCCCCAGCCGAGAATAATCGTAAAATAAAATAATGATCCGGCGGGTTTCACGGGCGTATCCTGGATAATGTTCGACAATGCGGTTGCGGCAATTTCCACCCCGCTGATAAATATACCGTTTGCTTGTGAAAAAACCGTATAAAAGCTGTCTTTTCTTTCTGCCAGCAATATCTCCGAAAGACCAACACACACGGCTTTACCCTCAAGGTCTATGGGGGTGTCGCCGCCTGCACTTTCACGGAGTTCAAGCGCTTGATAATACGGTATCGTAGTAATGGTCCGCGGGGGGCCATAATAATTTATATATCGGCTGTTATTTCCCCCGTACATTTTTATAAGGGATTTGAGCAGTTCATGGTGTTTTACATTTTCAGACAGGGGCTTTGAATGCTCTAACGCTTCGAGCATTCTTTCTTCAATCAAGGGTTGGTTTATAAAAATCTCTTTTATATCTGCGACTAACCCTTTAACGCCTCTTGTTTTAATTGCTGTATGGCTATCATCCGTCAGTTTTGCGGCGTGGTCGGGACTTGCTTTTTTCAACAACTGGATAAATTCTTTATAACACTGCAACGTGAAGACCTGGAATGCAACCACCGGCAACGTGGGCGAATCTCCTGCTCCTGTCTTGAACGCCCAATACCGGTTCACTTTAAAGGGTATTCTGGGAAGAGCAAAAGGTGCTGTGGCAACGGCAGGACGCGCAAACAGATCAATCGGTTTCACTATTTTTTCAATACTATGAACTCCGGCATGAGACCCGCCACTTCCGGACAATGGAATCTCCTTGGCTTTAAGGGGTTCACAAAGTATAACATTTCCGGTTTCTCTTATTGCCTCTGCAAACAATTTATCATCCTCGGCGGAACGGGGTTCTATAAAATGCACATCAAAAACAATGACCTTTGCGCCGGCTCTACTCAGGCTTTCAGTTAAACGCGCATGGAGCGAACGAGGCCATTTATCCGGGTTGTCCGGTATGTTGAGTTGTTCGGAAGATTCTTTGTCTATACTAACGACGACCACGTCAGATGGTGGCGTTTTCACTCCCCTCAGTTTGAATAATAAGCCCAAACCGGCGTTTTCTTCAAAGCCGGCCACAAATTGGAAACGGCTTATCACCAGCCCCGCCATGCCCACGACAAGACCCAAAAGAATCGCTTTATACAGGCGAGGCGTCCTGAAAACCTTTTTCAGTTTTTCGCCGAGTAATAGCAGGGAACCTTGGGCTTTCTTCTGTCCCAAAACAAACCTCTCCTCTCCATCCCGCTTCGCTGTTCAGGACCGTTATACAGGGACTCACCGGCCCGCCTCCGGTCGATATGTTCAAAGGTTATGCCGACCCGCACCCTGCTGTTGCGTCTCTCTTTACCGTTTCTGCTATCTTTTTGGAGATAAGGATAAGCGCACATTTTGAAATTCCTGTTTGTTTGTGGCATTGCGCCTGAGTTTTTAATTATCGTTGTCTTTCGTTTTTTCACGTTAGATTGAGGTGCTTCTTTAAGTCGTTGTGTAGCGAATTCTTTCGTCTCTTCCCACACCCTCCTTTTTTCCTTTGCACGCGTTATGTGAAGATTGAGCCATGCTCACAAGATGAACGCCAATGCAAAAATTAATATGCTATCTTTCATTTTTCTAACCCTAAAGAATAAAGCGGTAGGGCCGTTT
>JAFDEW010000494.1 GCA_019310125.1 Deltaproteobacteria bacterium
AAGGGATACGGCTGATTGACGAAAAACCCAGAATGGGCGCCGGTGGCGCAAAAATCGCTTTTTTGCATCCCAAAGCCACGAACGGCATTCTGGTTGAACTTTGTGAAAGATAATTTAACGATCCAAAGGAGGATTCCATGTCTAAAAATCCTGATGTACAAGAATGGACAGAGCTGGCCACCAAACAACTCAGAGGAAAACCGCTTGAATCTCTCAACTGGGAGACGGATGAAGGCATATTGGTGAAACCGCTGTACACCGCAGAAGACCTTGAGGGCATGGAGCACGTGAATACCCTGCCGGGGTTTGCACCTTATGTTCGAGGTCCCATGGCCACCATGTATGCGGGAAGGCCCTGGACCGTCCGTCAGTACGCCGGTTTTTCCACGGCCAAAGAGTCCAATGAATTTTACAGAAAAAATGTGGCGGCCGGTCAGTCGGATCATCCCAGAGTAGTGGGCGATATTGGCAAAGCCGGTGTTGCCATCGATTCTGTTGAGGATATGAAAATCCTTTTCGATCAGATTCCCTTGGACAAGATGACGGTTTCCATGACCATGAACGGCGCGGTTCTGCCAATTATGGCCGGCTACATCGTGGCGGCCGAAGAACAGGGCGTTAAGCATGAGCAACTGGGAGGCACGATTCAGAACGATATTTTAAAAGAATATCTGACCCGAAACACGTACATCTATCCTCCGGAACCCTCCATGAGAATCGTATCCGATATCATCGGATTCTGTTCCAAAAACATGCCCAAGTACAATACCGTGAGTATCAGCGGGTATCATATGATGGAAGCGGGCGCCAACTCTGTTTTGCAAACCGCATTTACACTGGCGGACGGGCTGGAGTATGTCAGGGCCGCTCTGGCGGCAGGACTGGATATCGACAAGTTTGCGCCGCGTCTGTCTTTTTTCTTCGGGGTCGGGATGAACTTTTTCATGGAAATTGCCATGTTAAGAGCCGCCCGTTTTCTGTGGCACGAAATCATCAGCCAGTTTAACCCTAAAAATCCGAAATCTACCATGTTGCGGACCCATGTTCAGACATCGGGCTGGAGCCTGACCGAGCAGGACCCGTATAACAACATCATTCGAACCACCCTTGAGTGTATGGCTGCGGCTCTGGGCGGAACTCAGTCTTTGCATACCAACTCTTTCGATGAGGCGGTAAGCCTTCCCACCGCTCTGTCCTCCCGAATTGCCAGAAACACTCAAATTATTGTCCAGGAAGAATCCCAGATTTGTCATGTGGTTGATCCTTTGGGAGGATCTTACTATGTTGAAGCGCTGACTGCCGGCATCATCAATGAGGCCAGAAAGATCATGGATGAGGTTGAAGAACTTGGTGGAATGGCCAAAGCCATTGAAACCGGGATGCCCAAAATGCGGGTTGAAGAATCCGCCGCCAGGAAACAGGCCCGCATTGACCAGGGCAAAGACGTGATTGTGGGTGTCAACAAGTATCAGGTTGAAGAGAAACCCCTGGAAGGTCTTCTGGAAGTTTCCGATGCTGTGCGTAGTGAACAGATCGCAAGATTAAAAGAGATCAAAGCAAAACGGAACAATGATGAAGTCCGGAGGACTCTGGAAGCCATAACCAACGCCTGTGAATCCGGCGGGAACCTCATGGAAGCCTGTCTTCCGGCAGTGCGGGCACGAGCTACGGTTGGTGAAATATCCGACGCCATGGAAAAGGTTTTCAACCGTTATGTGGCCACGACCCAGTGTATATCCGGAGCATATGCGGACGAATATGCTGACAGCGAAATATTTACGGCCGTTCGCAAACGAACTGATGAATTCCAGGAAAAGCACGGGCGAAGACCGCGAATACTGGTAACAAAAATGGGCCAGGACGGTCATGACCGGGGAATTAAGGTAATCGCAACCGCCTTTGCAGACCTCGGGTTTGACGTGGACATCGGTCCCATGTTCCAGACACCTGAAGAAGCCGCCCAGATGGCTTTGGAAAATGACGTACATGTTGTGGGGGTATCGAGTCTGGCGGCCGGGCATAAGGCCCTGGTCCCACAACTTATTGAAGCGCTTAAAGAAAAAGGCGGCCAGGATATCAACGTTGTTGTGGGAGGCGTGATTCCGCCGGCGGATTATGATTTTCTGTACAAGGCCGGAGCCAAGGGTGTGTTCGGTCCCGGAACCGTGGTGACCGATTCCGCAAACAAAGTACTGAACACGTTGGAAGCGTAACT
>JAFDEW010000155.1 GCA_019310125.1 Deltaproteobacteria bacterium
AAAGTTCAAATTCAAGGCGTGCAAATTTTGTAATCATGAGGCGTACTTTTCGTACGTTGAATGATTGCGAAATGCAGCACAACGCAGAAGTTGGACTTTTTACGAAACCGTCAAAAATAATCTTCAGCACTATTCAGCAGTTCCCTGGCCTTTTGCTGTGCCAGGGCATTGCTCAGTGCATATCCCGGGATATCCGGTTGAGCCTCTATCACCTCGTTTAGAAGCCGGTCGTGCAGTTCCCGGTCAAACATCAGACGGGCGTAATGCCTGGCGTACAACACCTTAGCCATCAAATTTTTATTGTTTGAAATATTCAGGACACGCTCAAAATGTCGGCGCCCCACCCGGGGCTTGCCGCCCAAAGCCGGTGGGATAACATTCATCCAATTCCACCACCCGTTCCATAATGGCTTGGACACGGGAAATTTCCGCAACCGCGTTCCAGTCCTCGCGATGGGCCTGAATCCAGGCTGACCAGGCCGATCCCAGCGTGAACAGATCCGGCACATCCTTGACGTTCAACTTGGAAATAACGGTCTCAAATTCCTGAAACTTGATCTGGCGGAGGGTACAGGCATCTGACCTGCGAACACAAATGGCGCGCAAAGCGTAATCCAGCGCTTTATGGGTCAGTTTTTTGGCCCTAACCTTATCTTCAACGAACACATCCGTATACGCCGTATATATGTCTGCGGCCGAACGAAGCAAAGATTCGTTGTCCGGATCGCGGTACAGCATACTGTCAATCATGAGCAGGTATGCGGGACCACCGGCCTCAACCGTGGCCGGATCGTTGTTATTCAGGATAGCGTGGGACAGGCTTTCTGTCATATCGACAGTCGCTGATGAGATAAAAGAAGAGCATCCGCACAGCAACATCGTGCATAGAATTATATAACTCGGTACGGCAAATAAAATAATCCGCCATTGTCTAATGCTGCTGATAATTTGGTAAAAACACATAAAAACACATCTGCCGAATTGCTTACCTCGTTCACTGGTTAAGACAATATACATTTTGCATGAATACCCGTGACATTATTTTGGTGGCAAAAAGTCTTTAATAAATCTAATTTGACATTGAGGTGGCAGAAAGTCAAGGTGATCCTATTTATTGAGATATTAAAACAGACGCCTGATTTATAAATATAACATGCTTTTCTAATTTTTCTTTCTCCCAATATTCCTAAAAATTAATAATAAACCTGCCAAAAAACGGCATTCTTTTTTGACATAAAATGTCAAATATCATAGTCTTCGATCCGTGCATTCAAGACATCTAAGGATGTAACCTACTGGTATCTATATAATTTTAAATCTCATTAAAAGATGACTTTGAATTCTGCACGATTTTTGCATGCTCTTTAAAAACACCCGAATACAAACACATCATTTGAACTTGATCCGGACAATCTTTGTTTCTGTTTAACTCTATTTCCCTTTTCCTAACGCTTAAAATATTATTCGGGCCTTGTAGCACCCGGCAATTTTTAATAAATTTTGCTTGGTGCCCAAACGAAAACTAGGATTTTTTGTTAAGATCTAAGGAAGACGAAAATTTTAACCACAGATATACCGGTAGTATTTCGAGGATTAAAATTTGAGTCTGACGCAGATATTGGCGAAAAAGACAGTTTTCGTTCAGGCACTACTTAATACAAAAAATACAGCCAGTTGATGCTGCCTTTAAAGAAAATGGCGGAGAAAACATGAGCATTTTTAATCTGTTCAATCCTGATATAAGAAAATTGAAGGCCAAGAAAAAGGTTAATTCATTGATAAAGGCCTTGCATTACAAGAAAGATTGTAATGTTCGAAAATCAGCAGCTGAAGCATTGGAAGCGATCGGGTGGGAACCTATAAACGGAGAGGGAATTTATTATCTTATTGCATTAAATGATTGGAAAAAATTGATTCACCTGGGCACATCATCTGTTGAACCTTTATTAGAGGTTTTACAGAATGAAAATAGTTCCACTTTACACCGAGAATGCATTAAAGCTTTGGGTGAAATAAGAGATAAACGAGCCGTTGAACCTTTACTAGAGGCTTTGCAAAATAAAAAAATATCTCTTCGCGAAGAAGCGGTAAAGGCCCTGGGGAAGATTGGAGACGAAAAGGTTGTTAAGCCCTTAATTTCCATCCTGCAGAATGAGAAAAGTTCTAAGTTACGTGTCCAAACCATCCGAGCATTAGGTTCAACCAAAGCTAAACGAGCCGTTGAATCGTTAATAGAGGCATTGCAACGGGAAATGCAAAAACCCCGATCAGAGGCAAACACAGGGATCATCATAGAGGTTGCCGGTGCATTGGGGAAAATAAAAGATGAAAGGGCCATAACCCATTTGGTGTCTCTTTACAATGAATACACAGACTACATAAACAAGAAAATGAAAAATGCGTTATTAACAATAAACACGGAACGATCTAAATTTTATTTTGCAATTTTGAATTCTGACGAAAACGAATTATTAGAAATTGACCATGCATGGGATTTGGCTTTTGAATCATTATATCATGAAAACAATTGGGTTCGTCGACAGACAATATGGGCGCTAATGACCTTAAAAGATTATAGAGCGGTTGAACAAATTATAACAACACTGAATGATAAAAGCTTAACTGTCCTTTGTTATTCGATTTATGCGTTAGGAGAAATAGGGGATAATCGAGCTGTAAATCCTTTAATTGATATTTTGCTCAAAAAAGATTTTTCTGCTTGTACAAACGCAGACGGTTCAACGTTTCCCGAACACTCGAGTGATCCCCGTTCAGAAGCGGCTGTTTCATTGGGAAAGATAAAAGATAACCGCGCCATTAAAGCTCTAATTAGGGTCATGGAGGAAAAAGGCGACGATGGTTTAATAGATAAATCTGCTTGGGCTCTTAGTGAGTTGGGAGATAAAAGGGCTATTGAATCAACCTATCTCGCCTAAACATCTTACAATTTGTCCAAGTTCAGCGTAAAAAGCAATTGATAAATTAAAAAATTTAAACCTTACGCTCACCCGGAGTTTTCAGGATAGAAAGAAAATGAAAAAAATGAAAAATATTAAGATGGTTTTAGTATCTACCTTGCTATCCGGAATAATGGTTCTCATGGCTTCAACAGCCATTGCCAATGAATCGCTTGGTGTTATTGAAAAAAGCATCAGCAATCCAAGAGGAGTTCAGTTAAATCTAAACATTCAGGGTAAAGACCCATTGCCTTTATCCAACGAAAAAGTACTTCCAGGCAGAAAATCCATATTCAAAGATGAATACAGCGAGTCGACAATTCAATATATTACAAACAAAGGATCAACGATTACAGACCTGACGATATTTGAACCGTATACCGAATCTTTTAATGATACTTCTCATGATTCATCACCCAAACTTATGTTATCCTGTGTAGAAGAAGAATTCTATGTAGTTGGCAGGATTCAAGTAACATCACACAAAGAGCAAAGCCTCAGCCAAGTCGGTTCCCCGCTATTGTTTCCAAGCCCGGTTATAGAGGCTTACACAGGTGTCTTCCCGGCACACACTCATTTTCTGGTTTATAAAGAATATCCGGATGATCTCATGCCCGCATCAGGCCTGAGCAGTACTCGACATCTGTATAAAGCAGCACCCGAGGAATTTGTAAAATTTGAGTCGACAACATCCGAAGAAGAAAAACCGTTGGGCATAAAACCTCTATTCAAATGGTTAGGCTGGGTGTGCAGAACCATTTTTGTGGATATTAATGAGGATGGGGACATAGATGCTTATGGTGTTACATTCGTTACAACAGATTAATGGAGCAGATGATAAACGCCAATGCATTAATTATACCACCCTTGATCGTAAAAAAAATAGGAAAAATATTTTATATGTTTGCTTTATTAAGCATTTTTATGGATTCAGATGCATTTTCATAACTTTTCTATAATCCCGAGCAACTCTTTTCCAATGGGCTTGTCGGGGTGTTTCGCAACCATTTGTAGAGCAATACCTTTAGCTTTTTGAAATTTCCCCCTTTTCAAATAAAAATCCCCGAGAGCATATAAATAATCCATGCTGTCAGGTTCTATTTTCAGCGCTGTGAGCAAAGCATCTTCGGCTTCCGCATCTCTCTTCAAATACTGCAACAGCAAACCGAGGTTGTAGTAAACGCGGGCGTGTTCCGGCATGCCTTTTGCCGCCTTTTTCAGATAGACCACCGCTGAATCATATTTCTTCATTTCTGCCAGCAAAAGTCCCAATGAATAAGAAGTTTCATGCAATTCCGGATGTGCCTTTACAACTTCACGAAGCAATTCTTCTGCTTTGTCATTCTCACCTCTTTTATTGTAAAACATGGCCAAGTTGACCTTGGCCGGATAAAACAGGCCGTCAATTTTGATGGCTGCCAGATAGTTTCGGATGGCTTCCTCCGGTCGATTCAGGGCAACATAGAGATTGCCCAGGTTATACCGACCAAAGGCAAAGTCTGCACTATATTCCATGGATGCTACAAATTCTTTCAAGACGGCTTTAAAAACCTTCTCCTGGTCAGGGTCCGGGCGCCAGGAGGGTTCCTCGGCCAGCCGTCGGGCGGCTTCAATACGTACCGCCTTTACGGGGTCATAAAGCAAGGGTGCAATGAGTTCGGTCAGCATTTTTTGATTGGTCGGCGTGATACGCTCCACCGCCGTTCGACGGATCAGCGCTTCGTCATCCATCAATGCCAGCTTTATGGTCTGGAAGGTATCCTCACCGGGATAGGCGGTTAAAAGGGATATGGCTGTGGCCCGAACGATGACGGGATATAGGGGATCTCCGGCAAGTCGGATAAGGTCCTTACGAATATCGGGCCGCCGTTTGCGCCCGCCGTCGATGATGCTTCCGTAGTGCCGCCTTCGGCCCGGCCCGTACCACTCGGTGATGGTCTTATCGGACCATTGAGAGGTTTTATCCATGTGGCACCGCTTGCAGGCATCGGGCGTACCTATCCTAATGCTCAGGTCAGGACGTGGTAACCGAAAACTGTGATCCGGACGATAATCGATCCCCATGTAGGTTCGACCGGGCATGTGGCATTGAACACATTCGGCACCGGTGCCCACGTCGAAGAGCACATCCCCTTTTAAAGATCTGATGGGCTCGCCCTTTTCGCCTATATTCTTGTGAAAATGATGCGCTTTTGTGTCATACTCGTTTGCCCTGTGGCACTGCAGACAGAGATCGTTGCCCTTTTTTATTAATTTTATGTTGTGGACGTCGTGGCAGTCGTTGCAGCGCACATCCCGATGATACATTTTGCTCTGGGTGAAAGATCCGTAAACATAGACCTCTTCCAGAATCTGACCGTCGGTAAAATACAAATTTTCGTCAAGCAGACTGGGCAGCATGCTGTCCAGAAAGTCGGGTTCTGCATGGGTGTAATCACCCAGCGCCGCCCGACGCGCGTGACACGGCGCACAAAGTTCCACCAGTTTACGCGAGTTGATTCCGGAGGTTTTTACCACCAACTCATAGTTCTCCACTTGGGGCCGGGCCATATCCGGCATTTCCGCCCACTCCACATGACGGGACCCCGGCCCGTGACACGCTTCACACCCCACATCTATATCCGACCAAGTGGTCTGGTAAACATCGGATTTTAAGTCATAGTTCTTTCTTAAATCCGTGGAGTGGCACTCAGCACACATACCGTTCCAGTTCTGACCGGCGTTGGTCCAGTACAACCAGTCATTTGGGGAAAGGGGTTCCTTTGGGTAAAGGTGATACCACTTTTTTTCTTTGATATCCCAGGCAAGGGGAAGGCACTGCAGACGGCCGCCTGGAAAGGGAACAAGGTACTGTTGAAGCGGATACCATCCAAAGGTATGGGTGACTTCAAAGTCATCCATCTTGCCGTTTGACCCCTGTGTGTGAACAAAAAAACGGCCGTCCTTTTGATAAAAACGTGAGGTGACCCCATGGTTTTCAAAAACAGCGTTGTCAAAATCTCCCAAAACGGTGTTGTCGTCGGCAACCTCCATGGCATGATCGTGGTGAGAATCCCGCCACTTGTCGTATTCTTTTTGGTGACAGTCCATGCATTTCCGTGTGCCGACAAAAATAGCCGCCGGCTTGGCTTGAACACCATATGAACTCGGGGTGATATACTTATGTTTCAAAAGATAAAAGGGTATGGAAAGGATAATGACGACAGTTGCCACAACACCGGTGATTTTCCATTTCTTCATATTTAACCCGGATATTTCAAGTGTGCGAGACATTCATTTGTAAATAACAACTTGTTCTCATTTCTAATAAAAAGGCCTCTCGAAAATTTTCATGAAATATTCGGGTTAAGCCTTTTTAGCGTACACGACCTGGTCAGTGCGAAAACTACCGCGTTTGATCCGCTTACCGGTGTCCACTTTAACCATGTTGTTCTCGATATATAAGTGATAAAGATCCAAGGCGCGGGGAGCCGGCGGGCTGATCACCTCTCCTTTGATATCAAATGCCGAAGCGTGGCAGGGGCAGATAAATTTCTTGTCTTTATCCGACCAGGGAACGGTACACCCGAGGTGGGTACACTTACGGGAAACAGCCAGAAAACCACCGTCTTTTAATCGGGAAAGGTAAAACTTGCCCCTGATGAAGGTTGTTACGGATTCATTGGGGAACTTTTCCACCGGACCGGCTTGGATAATAGTTCCGAAACTGCCGGCTTTTTCTTTTTTTCTTCCAGGCAAAAGATATGCGGTAACTACACCGATGAATTCGATGAGGGCGATAAATCCCAGAAAAATCCAGAGTTTTGTGAAAAAAGAACGGCGAGACGTTTTTGTTGAATCCGGTTGGTTTTTTCCTTTTTCAGTCATAACACCCTTTCATGGCCACATCAATTTCATTCCGGTTCCTCTAAACCATATCCCGGTTATGGTGAATATGAGAAATGCGACTAAAAACAGAACGAAAAGTGCTTGGATGGATTCGTTTTTTGTTGCAGCATACTTGCGTTTTATGATCCCGTAAAATCCAAAACTTCCCACCAAAAGGATTACAAACGGAATCAAGCCGTTGCTGATAAAATGCGGTACGCCGGGCATCCGGGCGGCAAAATCGATCACATACTCATCCGCCAAAATTCCTATTGGAGTTGCAACTGCTGTAGTCAACGCAGCAATGACGGCCATCTTTCTCCCCTTTAAAGATATAAACCACACTCCTGCTGTACTCGTCTCATCATCAATATATGGCAGACTTAGCAGGGCGATGACGATTAAAACCGGTATAATGAAAAGCGAAAACAATGGATGAAAATGCATGAGCATCTCTTGAATGCCACTAAAATACCATGGTGCTTTCGTAGGATTGGGGCTGAGTCCGGGGTTGGCTTTTCCTTCCAAAGGTGCGTTAAACAGAGTTGACAATACGAGAATGAATGCCATAAGCACCAACGCCACAACCACTTCTCTTATAATTAGATTGGGAATGGTGTTAACAGACTTACCCCGGATTGTAACCTCGTCTTCCGGTGCACGCGGAATAACAAGCCCCCTTGCTTTTCGTATACGCCAAAAATGAAACGGCATAAGGAGAATAATAATACCCGGAAGAATGGCCGTATGAATCGCGTAAAAATTGGACAAGGTGGCGGGTCCCACTTCAGGTCCACCCATGATCAGATTTTGAATCCACTTGCCGACCCCTGGGATATACTCCAGCATGCCGGAGCAGATGGTAACTGCCCAGAAGGCGAGCTGATCCCAGGGCAAGAGATAGCCGGTAAAATTGGAAAATAGAACTGTACAAAATAGTCCCAAACCAATAATCCAGTTGAACTGGCGAGGCGGGTGGAACGCACCTGTAAAAAAT
>JAFDEW010000495.1 GCA_019310125.1 Deltaproteobacteria bacterium
GCCTCATGGTCATTTCTGATATCCACGCGGACCAGATTCTGTTCGGTTTTATGGGAAATATCATCTGAGCAGCCTTTTAAAACCAGAGGATACCCGATTTCATTTGTTGCCCGGATCAACTCGCTTTCCGCAGTCACTAAAAATTCTCTGGTAACCGGGATTTGATATGCGGATAGGATCTGTTTGGACTCGTATTCTGAAAGCACGGTCCTTTTTTGACTCATTGCGGTTTCTAAAATTTTCTTTGGAGAGGTCATGGGTGACGATTTCCTATCTTCTTTTGTAACCGTTCACGGTTCAAAGGTTCAGGGGTTCAAGGTTCCATCCTCGTCCCCGGACTGCATTTGGGATGTTCAAGGTTCCATCCTCGTCCCCGGACTGCATTTGGGATGCGTATTTACGAGAAAAGCGTCAGTTTCAGCAGGCCCAATCCAAAATTTGAAGCCAAATTGGCAATTACTTAGAAAATTGAACATTTGTAACGAGGACTTCGGATCTTCAATGCCTTGTTTGTCCTTAACCCTGAACGTTGAACCCTGAACCCGTGAACGGTTATCTTCTTTTCCAGTAATTCCGATTTTTTCGCAAAGCCTGAACACTTTCCACCGGATCATTAAAAACCGGAAACGGACTGATTTTTTTGTATGCTTCAATATACTGGCGTTCAGAAAGAAAGCTCAGCGCTATGGGCTTGTTACAAGCGTTCATGGTCTCATCTAAAAAATTCAGCAACTGCTGAGTGTTGTCGCTTCCCTGGCCTAACAATTTGGCAATTCCCGGATCATAGAACAACGCCAGCACTATTCCATCGATATGATCCAGTTTCAGGCAGTGTTCTACTGCAAAAGCCAACCCCTCAATACTATGCACATCTCCGAAGTCCATGGGGTTTGACATACGGATCACGCCGCCCCGTCGAAAGCTCTCGATTTTATCCAAAAGTTCACGGGGCAGGGAAGGGCATTCAAAACCGTATTCTTCGCAGGCATCCCCGAGAATTACGGAAAACCCTCCGGATAAAGAAATTACCGCCAGGCGGTCACCGGCAAGCGGGGGAAGCTGCAGAGATTTTGCGCAGAGGACCATCTCCCGGATACTTTTTACACGCACGATACCCGCTTGTCGAAAGGCGCCCGTTACAATTCGATTGTTATTTGAAAGCGCGGCCGTATGAGATTTGGCGATTTCGGAGGATATGTCGCTGACATTGGATTTAAAAACAACAATGGGCTTTCCGGCATTCCGGGCCAGATCAGTCAATTTGCGTCCATCTTCAATGCTTTCCAGATGCAAATGTATCTGTTCCGTGTCTTCATCCCCCATGAGATACTCCAGATAATCAATTTCATTAAGATCCAGTTTGTTTCCGATGCTGATGACCTTGGAAAATCCCAGATGTTCCTCGGAGTATAAATGAGCGGCCTGGACGGTTAAGCCGCCGCTCTGGGTTACCAGACTGATAGGCCCCTTTTTAAACCGTTTGGGCCGCAGAGGATTAAAGGGAGTGCATAGGCCCGAATTGGTGCAGATCACGCCGATACAGTTGGGACCGATCAATCGAATTTTGTGACGCTTGACTACGGCAAGCATATCTTTCTCAAACCGGCTTTCTTTTCCGGAATATTCCCGAAACCCTGCGGTGGAAATAATGGCGTGTGAAATTCCTTTCCGGCCGCAAATATCCAATGTTTCGGCCACATAGGCCGCCGGAATCAGAATTACCGCCAAATCAATACCCACGGGTAGCGCATCGGGTTCCGTGATGATGTTTTGGCCGTTAACCGAGCCTGGGTTTCTTCCCACAGGGAAAATTTCCCCTTTAAATTCCATTTCCAGGCAGTTGGAAACAATATTTTTTGCCAGGTTCCCCAGGCTGTCTGCTACACCAAAAACGGCAATGCTTGATGGGTAGAAAAATTTTTTCATAATATTTTAATGAAGAATCCACACCTTGAAGGCATTTAAAAGATGAACGTCGAACCTGGTAAAAGATGTTCGTCTTTTCTATTCGATGTTTACCCGCCTTGGGCGGCGCCAGAGGCGACCAGGGTTCGATGTTCAAATTGTTGCGTCTGCAATTACGACTAAACCTTCATATCACGTTGAACCCTATGTTTTGTGGTTCTTTATGGCTGTGTCAGATTAAATGTCAAGAAAATTATCGAATTTTTTTTCAATATCATCGTCTCAATAGACTCGAAACCTTAACAATGCAGAGGCGATGATGAATCTATTCCGGAGTTATTCCATTTTAAATTGATGGCAAATTGATCACGGCAATGTGCTTTTTGGGCAGATTTGGAGGAAAAAATGAAAAAAATAAAAGACTGGGATATTAAACAGAAGTGACTAAGATAACTAAATAAACGATGGTGGGCCGTATTGGAATCGAACCAATAACCTACTGATTAAGAGTCAGGTGCTCTGCCTAGTTGAGCTAACGGCCCACTATTTATTACGGAAATGGATTTCGTATCAACTTTAAAAAAGGTTGTCAATTTTTTTTATCCACGTTCCGGATAAAATATTTTTTTCAACACTGTTTGCTAACACCGGGTAGGGCAGGAGATGCGGTATCCTCGGCGTTTCTGAAAGGTAAACAACACAGCAAAGAACTATTTTCATTGGATGCTATCAATGGATAGATCTCATGATAGCTAAATGCTGCATGAACTTTTTCGAAATTTAATCCGGATGTTATCCTTAAATCTGATGTGTTGTTTATGCAACAAGGGTTTACTGCCGCCATGGTGGGGGGGTTCTCTTTTGTTTTTTGAGCTTTTTTGGATCCTTATTCCAGGCAACCTCTTTGTTTGTCTTTTTGTGCTGGGATGTTTTTTTATTTTTATCCCTTAGATTCATGATAAAACTGCCGGGAATTTTTTGTTGCTTTTTTTCCGGCAAAGTCTCCTTTATTATGGCAGCTTCTTTTTGTTTGGGCAGGGGAGGACCTGTAAAACATCCTGACCGGATGGATTCGGCCAAAAAAAGCGTATCGCCGGCTTCGTAAAACAGGGTCCCTTTTTCAAGGGACTTTCGGGTCTGGACCGTAAGGAGTATGGGCATCCGGTCTTTTCGTTTTCCCATCCTTTCCGCCATTTCAGGCATGGATGACAGGATCACATGGTCAAAGCCCATGGGAAATATGCCTTTATCCAGGACAAACGGGTAAGCTTTTCTCCTGACACAGGTATAAAGGAGTTTGGGAAGGGTTTGGGCGAGGCTGTGTCCGGGTAACTTATCCCGATGCGTTGCGCGTATAAAATTGTCTTTGATTTCAATGGGAGGATCAGACAGGGTGATGAGAATTTCATGGATATGTGACTCGCGAATATATCCTAACCCGTCCTCTTCACAGACCGCTTTTAAAAATTCCTTGGTTTTTACAAATCCATCCCGGTCCGGGACCAGTCCGAACTCTGCCGGTTTATTTCCAAGCATATAAGATATAAGCTTTGCCAAGTATTTGGGGGATTTTTGTTGTACCATTTTCAAAAAAGCCTGCTTGACCTGATAAATTGAGTCTGCTATTTTCAATAAAATTATTCGAAGAAGTCAACAGGTTTATTTAAACATGGAAAGGATGATAACACAATGAATCGAGAAAATTCCCATAAACTTTTTGTCCGGGCATTGGATATTATTCCCGGCGGCGTTAACAGCCCGGTTCGGGCATGTAAAAACGTGGGCAGCGAACCGACGTTTATTGATTATGCCCAAGGATGCATGATTTTTGATGAAGACGGCAACGGCTTTATCGACTATATCGGTTCATGGGGTCCCATGATTCTGGGACACCGGCATCCTTCGGTGGTTGAAGCGATCACTTCTGTTCTGAAAAGAGGCACCAGCTTTGGTGCACCCACGGATCTCGAAATCCGTCCATGGAGATGGTCCGTATGGTGAACTCCGGCACAGAAGCGACTATGAGTGCAATACGCCTCGCCCGAGGTTTTACGGGACGGGACACGATCATAAAATTTGACGGCTGCTATCATGGTCATGCCGACGCCCTTCTGGTGGAGGCAGGGTCCGGGGTTGCAACATTGAGTATTCCGGGGAGTCCCGGCGTTCCAAAATCCTTTGTGGCCCATACCTTGTCGCTTCCTTTTAACGACACGGACAGTCTTGTAAAGGTAATGGAGGAGCAGGGTGAAAAGATCGCGTGTATCATTGTTGAGCCGGTTGCGGGAAACATGGGGCTGGTGGCGCCCAAGCGCGGATTTTTGGAGACGTTAAGAGAAGTTACGGAAAAAAAGGGGAGTCTGCTGATATTTGATGAAGTGATGACCGGCTTCAGGGTGGCCTATGGCGGCGCCCAGTCCCTGTATGGGATTTCTCCGGATATGACCTGTCTGGGCAAAATCATCGGCGGTGGCCTTCCCGTGGGCGCGTATGGTGGCAGGAGGGAAATCATGGAACGCATCGCACCCCAGGGGCCGGTATATCAAGCCGGAACCCTGTCCGGCAATCCTTTGGCCATGGCCGCAGGCATTGCAACCCTTACACAACTCAAAGCCCCGGACTTTTATGAAAGTCTGGATAAAAAAGCGGATCGTCTGTGCGCCGGTCTTGTAAACGCTGCGAAAAATGCGGGAATCAGTGTCACGGGTAACCGGGTCGGGTCTATGCTGGGCCTGTTTTTTACAGACAGGGAGGTTCTTAATTTTGATGATGCAAAGACCTGTGACCTTGACATGTTTTCCGCCTATTACAACGGGATGCTGGAGAAAGGGATCTACCTTGCCCCATCCCAGTTTGAGGCTCTTTTTGTGTCAGCGGCTCATGACACGGAGCATATAGATACAACCATTGCGGCGGCTGAAGAGGTAATGGAGGGGTTGAGGAAATAAATGAACATCGAACATAATAAAAGATGAACATCGAACATTGAACAAACAGAAAAATTGATTAAGATTTTTGTTACCAGCATCAAAACGGCCTCCGGCCCGTAGGGGCCTACGCCCCGGAGGGCTGGAAAGAAAAGGAAATAGTCATTCAAGGTTTGACAAAGGATTTTTAAGAATAAACAAAATTCAATTGAGGAGCGAAGCGACATCGTTATTCGATGTTCAGCGTTGGACGTTCGATGTTCGATGTTCAGTATTTTTAATATTCGACATTCGACGTTCAATGTTCGATCCGCCGGCGTACAAGTGCTTGTTCGCCTGTGGCGAGTTGGACGTTCATCTTTTATTATCCCTAAATTGAGCGATTGTTGAGGTTGCCGCAGATACAAGGAAGATGCCGTTCCGCTATAGTCAACTATGCGGGACGGCACCTGACGCAGTAGATGCGGTAAGATCGGCAATCCCGAAGGGTTTCAAATTTTAAAAATACAAGTCAATTTAATTCATTAAAAATAAAAGACACTTAATTCCCTTTTAAAATTTGA
>JAFDEW010000156.1 GCA_019310125.1 Deltaproteobacteria bacterium
CCGTACGGCATAAATGTAACCTTTTACTTTTTACAAATCACCAGACTATTAAAACGATTCAGATAAGTTTATGAAGCTCATTTTCAAAATTGTAGTCATCATAGCAACCCTCTTTTTATGGTCATGCATGCCAAAGACTATTTATGAAAAATTTGATCCTTCAGCTCAGCTTTTTTCCAGGGCTGAAAAAATGTTTCAGGAGAAATCCTATGACAACGCCCTTGTTTTATACAATGAGTACCTTGACCGATTCCCTGACAGGCCTATGGCCGATGCAGCTTTAATGAAAATGGGAGCTATCCATACCGCTCTCGGGAACAATGACAGCGCTCGTAATGTTTATAACAGAGTCATCATCGAATATCCGAAAAGTTATTTTGTTCCGGATGCCAGGATTGAAATAATGGTCACTTATTACAACCAGGGAGACTATGAAAAAGTGATCGAGCAGGCAGCCGACTTTCTCAAACATGCTGTTTCCGAATCCCATATTCTCAGAACATACGTATTGGCCGGTGATGCCTATTTGGCTTTGGGATATCCAAAAGATGCGGTTAATTACTATGCAACGGCATATGCAAAAGCGCAGGATCCGGGAAAGAAGGTCATTATATTAAAGCTTAAGGACGCTGTCCGGCAGCTTGATTCTCAAGATATCGCATTTCTTTTAAAAGGCCGGGAAGAGAGGTTCCCCGCAGGTTATCTTATGTTTCAGTTGGGGGTTAGCAGTGCCGGTGAGGAAAAATATGATGAGGCGTTACGGGTGCTGTCGGAGTTTATCGAAAAGTTTCCGGATCACGAAGATGTGCAACAGGCAAAAAATCTAATAGCGGAAATTAATCAAAAGTCTATTTATAGCCGGTATACCATAGGATGCTTGCTCCCCTTGAGCGGTCCTTATAAGCTTTACGGCAACAACGCATTAAATGGCATTGAACTGGCTTTGAATAAATTCAGCTCCCAAAACAGTTCTTTTCATATCAAGGTGATCATAAAAGATACGGAATCTGATCCGGTCAAGACCGTACGGGCTGTAAAAGAATTGTTTGATGAAAAGGTTGCCGCTATCATTGGTCCCATTATTATGGCTGAACCGGCTGCTCAGGAGGCACAGGATAACGGGGTGCCCATAATAACGTTAACCCAGAAAGGCAATATCACTTCAATTGGCGACTGGGTCTTTAGAAATTTTTTCACTCCGGTTGAGCAGGCGAAGGCCCTGGTATCTTATGCCGTGGAGGAACTCAATCTTAACCGTTTTGCAATTCTTTATCCCGACGAAAATTATGGAAGAACCTTTATGAATCTTTTCTGGAATGAGGTGATTGCTTTCGGAGGCAGAGTTACGGGGGTTGAATCCTACAATTCCGCTCATACCGATTTTTCAGATGTTATCAAAAAACTGGTGGGGCTTTACTATGAGGTGCCTGAACATCTTAAAATCATTGACCCGGAGGCCGATGACGAAAAAAACGAGGATGCCCCCATGGGAAAAGATACATACAAATCACTGGGGGATGCAAGTGAACATGATGAAAATATTATAGAGGAAAAACAAGAAAAAGCGGAAGCCATTGTGGATTTTGATGCGGTCTTTATTCCCGATGCTCCTAAGAAAGCAGGGCTTATTATTCCACAGTTGGCTTTTTATGATGTTACCGATATCTATCTTTTAGGAACCAATTTGTGGCATTCCGACAGTTTGATCGAGATGGCCCGGCAATATGTACAGGACGCAATTATGCCGGATAGTTTTTTTGCCGAAAGCGCTTCAGAGGAGGTCATGGATTTTGTCGGAACTTTCCATAAGACTTTCCATCGAAAGCCGGAATTCATCGAAGCAGTGGCATATGATACGGCCATGATATTGTTTCAGACGGTCAGCAGGCCGGACATCCGATTCAGAAGCGACATAAAAAATAAGCTCAAAACGCTCAACGATTTCCGCGGAGTAACCGGGCTTACTTCTTTTGATAGCAGCGGAGAGGTTCGAAAAAAATTATACCTTCTTCAAATAAAAGGCAAGGAGTTTGTCGAACTGAAGCACCACTAACTACGCAACTCATAAGAAAATCCATTGACAAAGCAAGGATTAGTCGTTTTTCAACGATCCCTGACCTGTTGCTCCCAGGACACTCATCCATAACTTTCCTTTGGGACTGATTTGCTTGCGTTTTCCGGCTGAGGCACTTAAGGGAAGATGCACGAAATGGTTGTTCCAGCGGCCGATGAGAAGTTTTGTTTTTCCCGCCATGCCTGCATGAACCGCGTCGCGCCCCAAAAAGCTGCAGAAGACATTATCATTGGCATTTGCAGGCAGGCTTCTTATCAAATAGCTGGGATCAATATATTTTAAAGAAACCTCGATATTTTTGCGATTAAAATATGACAATATGGTGTCTTTGAGGAAAAGTCCGATATCCTGGAGCTTGATATTGCCGGATTTATCACGTTCCGTTGTTTGAGCGTCAAAAAACTTTTGACCTGCGCCTTCAGCCACTACGATTACGGCATGTCCTCTGTGCTGAAGACGTCTTTCAAGGGAAGCAAGAAAGCCGTCCGATCCTTCAAGGTCAAAGTCTACCTCGGGTATGAGCACAAAATTTACATCCTGTTGGGCCAGGGTGGCTGTTGCGGCGATGAAGCCCGAATGTCTTCCCATCAGTTTGATCAGGCCGATTCCGTTGGGATATCCTTCTGATTCGTTATGCGCACCCTTGATTGCCTGGGTGGCAACATCAACCGCCGTATGAAAACCAAAAGAGCGTGATACCATGTAAATATCATTATCAATGGTTTTTGGGATTCCGACAACGCTTATTTTCAGATCTCTTTGGGATATGGCATCCGCTATCTTTGTAGCTGCCATAAGTGTGCCATCGCCTCCAATCATAAAAAGGATGCCGATGTTCATCCGTTCCAGGCTGTCGATAATCTCATCTAAAGGTTGGGGTCCCCGTGAAGATCCTAAAATCGAACCGCCCATCTCGTGTATATTAACGACGATCTCGGGTTTAAGTTCGATGACGTCGTGCCCGTATTTAGGGATAAAGCCCTGAAGACCATACCTGAAGCCATAGATGTTTCTTACCCCATAACCGTAGAAAAGCTCCAGAACGATTGCCCGAATAATGTCGTTTAAACCGGGGCACAACCCGCCGCAGGTCACCAGTGCACACCGCAGCTTGCTCGGGTCGAAGTATATTTTACTTCTGGGGCCGGCCAGCTCAAAAGCGGGAAAATCTTTTCCTTCTTCGGCCAATTTGATCAGACTCTTTAAATTGACGTCCACGAGAATCCTGTCGCTATCGTGCACAAAATTCCGGCTGATGGAATCTTTTTCATGTCTGCGGATAGACGATGTTATTTTAGGATGTCCAAGGGTCGCTATTGTTGTGTCAATAGAATCGAATTCCATAATATCCTCTTTTAACTGAACGTGTCGGAAATCCTGTCCCGCTATATAGCGGAATGATCGAAACGGAGGAACCTGTGTCGACAACTTGGCAATTTTTAAATAAAAAATCAAGGATTCTTTTTTGATGCTCTATAGTGATTCTCAGAGTTGCGAGCATATTTTTGACAATTGATATATAAGTAAGAACAAAGTCAAATTTTTTATTGACAATCCTTATTCGTCTGATTATATTCCGACAGTTTTTTTGAGACCTGTCTATTTGAGGCCGGGAACTGATAACTCCCGGCCTTTTTTTGATTTTTTTTCGAAAGGGGGTGATTACAATGGTTTGTACAACGGTTAGAAATGGTTTTGAGTGCCCTTTTATGACTAAAAAGGGGTGTTCTTACAATGGCGGAATTTGTCACGAGATCGTAGAGCACTGTAACGGCTGCAATCGTAGTACTGAATACGCTTCCAGATGGTACTGCTCGGCATGCCCTGATCCTTCACTGAAATGGAAAACCGGGGATTGCAACTTTGCTTCACATATCACAAAGGCTGATTTAACATCAAAAGCCAAGATTAATCCGCTCAAAGCATCCAAGAGAGGAAACAAGTAATGTTGCTTTCGATCGACAAATAAACCCCGCTTTATTAAAAGGGCGGGGTTTTCCATCAACCCCCAATTCCGCCATAGGGCCGGCACTTATTCATCTCTCCGATTTTTCAAGTTATTTTCCCTTGACATACTTTGTGTCAACACGGTAAATTTTAAGTGGTTTTCTATGATCGCTATGAAAAAATCCAAGATACCCCTTGCGGTGCGGGGCATGTTCGAGTTAGTTTGTTTAGGTTAAAGGAGAAAAATCCGTGAATCCTATCGCTCAAGACCTCAACCAGATTATCGAGAAAGGTAATCCCCATCTCATGGAAATGCTGTCTGAGATGGGCAGAAACCTTTTTTTCCCTAAAGGCATTTTAAGCCAGAGTGCCGAGGCCAGAGAAAAGGCCTATAAGTTAAATGCAACCATCGGTATTGCCACGGAGCACGGGGCGACCATGCATTTTTCTTCGGTAATGGGTTCCATTGACAGTATTCGACCCAGAGAATCGCTGACCTATGCATCATCCTTTGGTATTCCGGACTTGAGAAAAGTCTGGCAGGACTCCCTTTTTAAAAAAAATCCTTCCCTTAAAGGTAAAACCGTCAGTTTGCCCGTCGTTACTTGTGGCATTACTCACGCTATCAGCATGTTTGCGGATATCTGGTTAGATCCTGATGATGTGGTGATTTTGCCTGACAAGATGTGGGGCAACTATAACATGATTCTGAATGTCAAAAAGGGAGCAAAAATAAGCCAGTATGATTTGTTTTCGGAAAGTGGTGGATTTAATCTTGAAGCCTTTGATGAAAAGATACGGATTGAGGCGGAGAAACATGATAAAATTACGGTTTTGCTGAATTTCCCCAATAACCCTACGGGTTATTCGATAACCGTTGAAGAGGGGAAACGCATTATAGAAATCCTTGCCGGGATCGCCGAAACGGGTAAAAATATTATAGCTGTTATGGATGACGCCTACTTCGGACTTTTTTATGAAGAACAGACGCGGAAAGAATCTCTTTTTGCGAATCTTTGCAACCGGCACCCCAGGCTTTTGGCGGTTAAGCTTGATGGCGCTACCAAGGAGAACTTTGTCTGGGGGTTGCGGGTCGGTTTTATAACCTACGGATGTAAAATTGAAGGTGATTCCATGGCCGTATATGATGCACTGGAAAGGAAAACCGCAGGCAGTATCAGGGGGTCTATTTCCAATGCTTCCCACCTTGGACAGACCATTGTACTCAAGTCCATGCAGAGCGAAAACTTCATCAAAGAAAAAGAAGAAAAATTCAAGGTGCTGAAAAACAGAGCCGGACGGATTAAAGAAGTGCTTTCGGATTCCAGATACAAAGACGCCTGGGATGTTTATCCGTTTAATTCCGGTTATTTTATGTGTATCAGATTAAAGTCGGTAGATGCCGAAACGCTCAGGCGCCACCTTCTTGAAAAATACGGAGTCGGTCTGATATCCATGGGAGAAAGGGATTTGAGGATCGCTTTTTCTTGCCTGGAGGAAAGTGATATCCTTGAACTGTTCAATATTATTTTGCAGGGCGTAGAAGATCTAAAAGGGCTGATGGCATAAACATGTCACCATTAAAAGGCTAGTTATTTCGATAAGTTGTATAAATTTCGAGACGTTAATTAATGTTTGAAACAACGGGGCAGGCTTCCCTGTGGCATTATTGAATCGTTTTAAAAAAATCATGCAATTCATTACCGGCAGAGAGCGGTCCGTCAATATTGCCCTTGCCGGTAAATGGACTTTGTATTTTGTCTTAATCGGGCTTATCGCCGGCCTCGGATCCATTGTTTTTCAATACCTGTGCCAGCTGGGTCTGCATTATTTTATGGACTTTATGGCCGGCTACCGTCCCCCTTCTCCGGCCGGTGAACATCATCTTCTTCAACCCACAAGCATGCCGTTCAACCGTATGATACTTCTTTTTCTTCCAGCACTCGGCGGTTTATTGAGCGGATGGCTGGTATACACCTATGCCCCGGAAGCCGAAGGGCATGGAACAGATGCGGCGATTGATGCCTATCATAGAAAAGGAGGCTTCATACGCGGCAGGGTTCCGATTATTAAAACCATAGCCTCTGCTCTGACCCTTACCACGGGCGGGTCAGGGGGAAGAGAAGGTCCCATTGCTCAAATCGGAGCAGGTTTTGGTTCATTTCTGGCAACGACCTTAAAACTATCAGACCGGGAACGCAGGATAATGATGGCTGCGGGGATCGGTGCCGGGGTGGGGAGTATCTTCAGGGCCCCTCTGGCAGGCGCGCTTTTTGCTGCCGAGGTGCTTTACCGAGACCCAGAGTTTGAATCAGAGGTTATCATCCCTGCCGGCATTTCCTCAGTGGTGGCCTATTGCCTGTTTTGCCTGGTGTTCGGCTGGGGGTCTTTGTTTGAGTCGCCCGATTTTTTATTCCG
>JAFDEW010000496.1 GCA_019310125.1 Deltaproteobacteria bacterium
CATCGAAGTAACAACTGTCCGCTCTCATTTCAGCAGGGTCCTCAAAAAATTAGGGCTGAAGAATCGCACACAGGTCGCTCTGTACGCTGTTGAAATCGGGCTGGTCCAGCCTGAGGAATAACCTTAAACGACACAGCTCATATTTTAAAGCTGATCCGGTTACCGAGATTTGTTGGGGGCTGGGTTAGTTAGAGTTGCGCTGGGCTCTACGTTGCAGCCTTAATTGACGGTGCCAGCAATTGGCGGAACTTGTGGTAAGTTATGGTTCCACTCGAGCTTTTCATAGATCCTGCGAAAAGTCCAACGCTAAGCACGTGGTATTCCTTCCGATTTAGCTGCAGGCACCCCCTCTCCCCTCATAAATCTCTCGCAGTAATCGGAGAAGAGGTCGTTCCTTGAATATTCCATAGCCCGCATCCGCGGATTTTCTCGCTGGCAGCATGATGACCCAACCAATCCCTTGAAGGCTTCAAGGGCGAATACCGTGCCAATAGAGCAATTAGGCCTTTCTCAAGATTAAGTCTGTCAGCAGCATCGTCAACACGAATAAAAGAGAAGGTGAAGTTCTCCCGGAGTGTCCGGCTCACCTGTTCTTCCACCTCCATAACTTCCATTGGTAGCTCGTTTTCCGATGTCGCCCTTGATATCCTACGGTGCCATTGTACGGTTGACGGAACCCGAAAATTATAATCGTCTGGATGGCACCAAAGGATACCCTTTGTCCATTGTTTTAGCCACTCTCCGATATTGATATTGCTTTGTGATCTTTTTCGATTCGATGTCATAGATTATAATAGTACGATTTGAAAATCTTCTCAGGATGTATTTCGTCTTCTGAATAAGTCCTGTTAGGGACAAGGCAATTCGAATCGACAGTTTTCTCCGTGAGGATAAATTCGAGTTGATTTGCCCCCTACCGCAGGAATTTCTTAAGGAATTGAATTTGCCGAACGATATTTCAAAGATTCTTCACTGTTTTGTCAAAGTTGCGACCGCTGGGAAGATAATCGTTAGCCCAAGAACCATCTGTACGTTAGCCCAAGAACCATCTGTAGCCGGCACTGGTTGTGGCTCTGGCTCACCCTGGCGCTCTTAACCCTGCCCCTGACCACCCTAGGTTCTGTTGACATTTCGGAACCCTCTACATGTCATGCTCGTGTGTACTTGGTAGCGGGCGGCGTAAGCGGGCATCCGTCAAGTTGAGAAATAGTGGATTCCCGCTACAAGCCTGCGGGAATGACATGCTGTTGTATTGATCGATGACTTCGGCACTCGCCGATAATTTTATGGCAAAGTCCATTGAAATATGTTGATTTGGGTCAAAGTCAACAGAACTTAGCGCACGAGGAGACTTCCCGGTTTTCTCATAGGCTGGTGGGCCAGGCCGAGCAATAGAGAGACAGCCCAATGACAGACTTTACCCTATTGAAAAAAGTTGCCATTTTTTTAGCCCCCCAACACCCTCCATTCACGCCCAGGAGGGCGATGAACCAATCATTCTGCCCGTGTTTCTAGGCAAAGAGCATCGCTTTACCAGCCTCTCCGTCGAAGAAGGACTTAACAGCAGGGTGGAGGCCATCGTTCAGGATGACAACGGCTTCATATGGTTCGGTACGGGGGATGGGTTGAGCCGCTTTGACGGCTACACCTTCAAGACCTATAAACACCAATCGGGCAACTCCAACAGCCTGGCCGATAATTTTGTTGACACCATCTACAAAGACCGAGACGGTATGCTCTGGATTGGAACTGGTAACGGATTAGACAGGTTCGACCCAACAACAGAAACCTTTACCCATTACCGGCCCGACTCGGATAACCCCAATAGCCTGGGCGGAAACGCGATCAGATACCTCTATGGGGATAAATCAGGTATGCTCTGGCTCGGCTTTGCCACAGGCGGATTAGACAAGTTCGATCCGGCAACGGAAACCTTTATCCATTACCGGCCTGACCCGGATAATCCCACCAGCATTGCCAACGGGGACATCCAGAGAATTTATGAAGACAGCGCAGGCGTGCTGTGGATTGGCACGTCAGGCATCCTCAATAAACTGGACCGCCAGGCGGGAACATTCACCCGTTACCCTCACCTTACGCCGGATGGCGACTCTTTAAATTTTTTGAAGTCCATCTACGAAGATCATACGGGTACCCTGTGGGTCGGCTTTGACAATGGATTGACCACGTTCAACCGCGAAACGGGCAGGTTTACGCCCTATCTCATCGCCCCGGATGACCCGAATAGCGCCTCTCTCAACGCAATCTTGAGTATCTATGAAGATTCGTTGCAGACGCTGTGGGTTGGCACCAGTGGCGGCGGGTTGCTAAAGTTTGACCGCGAGCAGCAGCAATTCGACCGTTATACCAAAAACCCTGCCAGTCCGCATGGTCTATCCAACGGCTTTGTCTCCGCAATTTTTGAAGACTCGGAAGGGATCATCTGGCTGGGTACGTTTGGCGGCGGTATAAACAGATTTGTCAGGGAGCCGCGCCCCTTTGTCCACTACCAGCCTGATCCGGATAATCCCAACAGTTTGCGGGACAGTTTCATGCTCTCTGTTTACGAAGACAGCGAGGGTATCCTTTGGCTAGGCAACGACCGCGTACTCAACCGACTGGACCGCCGGACGGGACTGTTTACCTTTTATGAACACGATCCGCAAGACCCCTACAGCATCTCTAACGGCTCGGTTGTGGCGACCCATGAAGACCGGGAGGGCTATCTGTGGTTTGGCACATTCTCCGGTGGCCTGAACCGTTTTGACCGTGAGACAGGACAGTTTATCACCTATCAACACGATCCGGCAGACCCCCACAGCTTGAGTAATGATTTGATCCTATCAATTTACGAAGACGCATCGGGTATCTTGTGGCTGGGCACATCTGGCGGTGGCCTGAACCGTTTTGACCGCGAGACGGAGCAGTTTATCACCTATCAACACGATCTGGCAGACCCCCACAGCTTGAGTGATAATTCGATTTGGGCGATTTATGAAGACCGAACGGGCGCATTGTGGGTGGGCACGAAAAACGGCGGCCTAAACCGGTTTGACCGTAAGACCGAACGGTTTCAGCACTTCCAGCACAATCCGGAAGACCCTGAAAGCCTGTCCAGCAACTTAGTGAGTTCGGTTCTGGAAGACCGGGTAGGAACGTTCTGGGTGGGGACCTCAGATGGATTAAACAAATTTGACCGGGAAACGGAAACCTTCACTGCCTATACCGAAC
>JAFDEW010000014.1 GCA_019310125.1 Deltaproteobacteria bacterium
TTGTGCCCAGGCTGAGACCTTTGAAAAATGCCCCCTTTTGCCCAATTCCTGCGTCAGGCTCACATTTTAATCCTCAAAATACTCAATGTATTCCTGTGGTTAAAATTTTCGCCTTTCTTGGACTTAAACAAAATTGAACGTTTTTCAAAGGTCTCAGGCTACATCCCTTCCAGGTTTTTAATAGCGGTTACGCCCAAAAAAATTGGACTCAGGGATTAAGAGGGAAAAACTCGTTTTAGTAGAGATCAGATAAGTAAAGAGCTATTTAGGATGTAAATTGTTGAAGATTGGAATTTAAGAAAGGTATTATTCTGAGGATAAAAAATTGTAATAGTATCATTTTCCGGATGATAATCACTTAAAAATAATATAATCAAGGGGGTGTCAAGAATATCTAAATTGCCGGTTGGAGTAGAAGAGTTTCTCGCTTGAAGTGTTTGCCCGTCCTCAAAATTGCAGCTTTTACAGTGAGTTCCTAAACAACGATGGTGTAATGGGAAACTTGATCTTGTTTTCGCAGTATTTTGAAGGCTGTTAAGGCACGCCTCTCCGCAGAAACAGGCCTTGGCCGTCACACTGCTTGCGAAAATACACAAGATAAGAAACAGGACAAGTAATATTCTGAATATTTTTTGATTTCCCAACAGAATTCTTTTTCCAATATAGATACTTTTTAACATAACGCTGTTTATTCCATTACCTTTAGATCAAGGTAGTTGCATTATCCTGAGATTTCTACGAAATCCATTATGTATCAGCGATTCTTCAATAGCGGAATCACCCAAAAACAAATAATGAATGCTATGGTGTTCTTTGCCGTCGAAGATGGATTTTAATGTAACATTCAGATGACATTCTATACATAATTTGAATAATATGGGGTGACCGTAAAGTCAAATGTTTTGATATGGACAATCAAGGGCCATTGTGATCCATCAGGAAATTAATTGCCTGTAAAAATCCAGCGGTTACTTCTCAAGTTCAACAGTTGCGGTGATCTTTGGCGAAACTTCCGGGTCCATATAGCCCCTGAAGCCATTTTTGGTGTACACGTCACCGAATTCTTGGCTGAGCAATAAGCGTTTGATTTGTTCAAGGTACTCCTCATAGCGCGAGAGGTAAAACGACAGGGGACGAGGAAAGTTGATTCCTACAATACCGTCGATAAACATCTGACTGATTTCACGGTGCCGCTGCAAGGTGAACTGGGAGCTTACCAAAATGTGACGTTCGTCTTCGGAAAGTGTACGCAAGAATTGCGGCAACGCCACACGGGAACGAGGTTGATACATCCAGAAGTACAGCATGTCCAAGGCATGGATCATGATGATTTTCTCCAAATCTCGAGCTTCTGCATCTGCTTTCCGCTTCAGGTTGGATGAATACTCAAGAATCTTTAACGTCTCCACATCCGGATAGAGCAGTTCCAGTTGAACATAAATGTCCAAAAGCTCTCTGAACTTGTTTTTGTACTCACGAAAACGCATCCGGATATTTTTGTATCGGTCGGCGGTTCCTTCAATGAAACCCGCAACAAAATCCGACGCGGCTTTGGATATAATCGCCGCCCACTTTTGCAGAATATCATTGACACCCACCGTTCCGGACATGGTTAAGATGCCTCCGATGGCTGCATTCAATGCCACGGCCACAGGGATTGACAGGACGCTGCGGAAGAAGTTTCCATAAACTGCGCCTTTGGATAACCCCCTGAAAACATTATGGGTTGACAAGTAGATGCCGTTGGCCAGCGCCATGAATGTGTACAGAAGCACCGGGCTGGTCTCTGTTGTAATGCCGAATCCCCGATTCAATATCACGGTCTTTACCAGGTAATCCAGTAACGGTACGGAGAACCCGGTGAAAAGTAGAGAATCCGTGATACGGGACCAACTGATGTAATCATTCCAGTTCAAGAGCGGCGAGCGACGAAAGCCGCCACCCCCGAGAATGGATTGAAGAATATTACGCAGTCCGGTAATGCCGAACCAGATAAATGCCCCTAAATAGGCCAACACCCACCAGTCCTTGGTCAGGGCAAAGGTTAGAAAAGCCGGGACAAATCCGATCAAAACCTTGAGTGCGTTTTTCAGATTGGAGTTCAAATAGCTCCAACGGAATCGCCTCCATCTTTCAGGCGATTTGGGCGGCGTAAGATATAATTCGTTGATAATGTTCTTCTGAGCACCTCCAAGAGTGACGATGTTGCCGGGATGGGCCATACGGGTAGAGGTGGCCTGGACCTCCCAGCCTTGCCTGTGCCCAACTCTCCGCAATCCGAAAAAGGGAAGGATTTTTGCCAAGCTGTTTATTATTTTGCCAAACGGTCTGTCCTCTTCCTGGGGGATGTAAACCTTGTATTTGTAAGCACTGATTTTAATGGGAATGGTCTCACGAATACCCCTTCGACAATCCAGCGCAATCTGTCGCTGGGACCGTTTCGGCAGTGTTTCCTTGATCGCCAGTCCCATCCCGTGAAATTTGGAAGAACGGCCCGTGGAGTCACTTCCGATTCGTGCTTTGAGAGGCTTCCCCGTGTAGTAGGACCTTAATATATCGATATCGTAAAGAATCGTAATCAGCTTGTCTATCTGTTCGCCGTTGACTGAAGTTCCTGAACGCTTTAGCTTCTCAATAATCTCACGAATGATTTGCTTCAGACGAATCGCACTCCCTTCGTTGATTGCCTCCTGCAACCGGCTTATTTCAGAGATATGGGCGGTCTTGCCCGCTGCATGATCTTTTAAATTGAATATCTCAAGCCGGGTGATCATCCCTTGGCAATCGTAAAGAAGTTCAAGAACATCCTCAGATTTCAAGTCGGTCAAATTCAGAGTTGCCCGGTATCCGGAATGAAGCTGAGTGAGCTGTCCCAAAATTTCAAATGGATTCAGTCGCAACAGCTCCGGGATATCAGTGCCGTCGTCGGGCATTTCGGGATACCTGATCTCAGGGTTTTTTTCAGGCGTTAGATAGCCGTCGATGACAGATTCGAGATCCAGCGTGTTCATGGTTTCGATCCACCGAATGATGGTGTTGCATCGTTCAGGGTTTGCCAAAGGAAACTCTGCTCTCATCCGTTCGGCTTCCCCCTGCAACACCTTCAGCATCCGGTCGTGGATGAATTTCGATAGGTGCAATTTCGATTTCTGTCCTACGCCCACATAAGCCATAAAATCTTTTTCATTAATCGGCGGCGACTCGATCCCGTAAGTCTGATTGATCTTTAACCGATGGGTTTCGTTGAATTTATTTAGAAGCGCCGGGATATACTCTTGCTGGTACAACGATACCCGGCGACCGGCCTCCATGAACTTCATGACCGTGGGTTCAGCAAGAAAACAGAGAAATGACTGTGCATCGTCAAACCCACGAGGCACCCATATTAGTTGAACGTATTTGTCACGGAATCGAGCGAAAAACTCGATGCCGATTCGAATATCGATTTCCAGAATTCTGGCGGCTTCAAGAAGTTCCGCCGCGGAACGCGGCTCGATAAAGTTATAGTGGATGACCCGCAAGCGTTTGATGCCTTTTATCCAGGCATCCATGATCAGATGGGTGGAAGACTTACGTCCTTTTGTGTTGACGTCATGTACGTGATCGTCAAATGCAATTTGATTCCACTCTTCGGGCATTTCCAGGAGATGGTAGCGTTTAAGCTGGCGACGAACAATTCGCGGTTTCCCGGATGCCGTTATCCGGAAGTCATGGGCCAGTTGCAGTTGTTTGCGGTAATCGCCGTGGACCCGCACCAAGTCCTTCATGATTTGTAGTAACACCCGGGCGGTATTTTTGGGCATTGGGCCTTCAGCCGTATCTATGACTTCTTTGCGCAATGAACGCAACGCATTGATACGATCTTCAACCCCACCGACTTCCAGAAAACTTAACAGGTGGACAACCGCATAGGCGATGCGTAACCCTCTGGTTTCAGTCATTTCTTTGATGCCATGGGAGTGGAAATACGGATAGTAAAATTGGCGGGCATGCTTGTTGCTGCTTTTTCCAAGCAGTACATCGTTGACGATTCGAATCAGTTCATGGTCGCGCTTATCAAAAAAAAGCCAGGAGACTTTATCGTTCATAATGAGTAATGATAATAATTTGTTATCTGGAAAGCATGGCTCTCATCATATCGCCGGCATTTTGAGAATGATCTGCGATAGAGCCGATTATTTCAGCCAGCCTGACCAAATGAATTATGGTAACGGCATCGGTCTCCATGTTAAAAACCTTTTTTTTAATAATATCTTCAAATTTATCGGCTTCATGTTCTTGCCGGCGCAATTTATGAATTATATCTTTGACTATGACCCGTTGATCTTCGGAGTAAGTGTTAAAGTACTCTCTTGCTTGGGCAACCATCGTGCTTAACATTTCGATGGAATCAATAACTGAATCCACCAACATAGCAAAGTCCTTTTTAAGCTCTTCCGGAATCTTTGCTTCGCTCCTGTAGGAAATCCAGTCGAGTGTATCTTCCACGGCATCAAGAACACCATCCTGTTCTCTTAAATACCTGAACACCAGAAAATTAGATATGGGCATCATGGTTTCTTTTGGAATATGCCCCCGGATGCGACGCTTGATGACATCTGCTTGACTTTCAATCTGAGTAACTTCTTGTCTGAATTCTTCAAATGTTTTACATTTGTCAGAAAAATAGCACTCCATGGCCTGCTGAAAAGCCCAGGCGCATTCCATGACCTTTTCCGCATGTTCCTGAAGACCTTCAAATGGTGAAGTCATAAACATTTTAAAAAATGGTACGCGCATCGGCATCTCCTTCTATAACAAGAATTGCAGTATCTTAAATATAACCATACTGATAAGCGCAGAAGCAGGCACGGTTAGAAACCAGTATAACATAATTTTGAAAACAATGCTAAAATTAACCGCTTCGACTCCGCGAGCAAGGCCTATTCCCATAACTCCGCCCACCGCAGCATGAGTTGTGGATACGGGCAGTCCCATTTTCGAAGCTAAAAGAACCGTTGTGGCTGTTGCAAAATTCACTGAAAAACCTCGGGTATTACTGAGAGTGGTAATTTTTTTACCCATGGTTTCCATGACTCGGTGACCGGCCATTGAAATTCCACAGGCAATACCGATACCGCCGAAGAGCAAAAGAAAAATCGGCACGGGTACTGTAGCGCCGATACTTCCTGTTTTGACCAGAGAATAGATTACAGCAAGAGGGCCGATGGCATTGGCCACATCATTTGCCCCTTGTGCCAGAGCAACATAGCAGGCGGTTCCGATTTGGATAAACCGAAATACCTCTTCTGCACCATCATGCTTGCTTCCTTTAAAAAAGCGTTTTAATAGGTTCATCCCGGTGAATCCAAAAAAAGATGCCATAATGAATGCCATAATCAAAGCATCCGACGCCTTGATACACAGATTTTTTCCCAACGGTGTCTTAAACAGAAATGACAAAACAACGATGAAGACCGTGGTACCGATGAAAAAGGGAGATAATTTTAGAGACCAGACGAAAGCATTTTCTTTGGAGAGAATTAATTTTAAGATAATTTTGAACAATAAATAGGAGACTACAAGACTGAAGATAGGGGAAATAATCCAGCTCATTACAACCGCAGCGAGTTTTGTCCAATTAACAATTGAAAATCCACCGGCTATGATTCCAAAGCCGGTCATAGCACCAACAATCGAATGGGTTGTAGAAACCGGTAAAGATTTCCACGTGGCAAAGTTGACCCACAAGGAAGCAGCCAGCATCGCAGAAAGTGCGCCGATAAGCACTTGATGGGGATCGGTAAGAATATCCGTCGAGACAATGCCTTTACGGATTGTATTGGTAACATGGGAGCCAATAAATACGGCGCCAAGGATATTCAATATTACGGCTATAAATACGGCCTGACGAATTGTAACAGCCTTGGCACCTACAACCGGGGCCATGGAGTTGGCAACATCATTAGCGCCTATGTTCCAGGCCATATAAAAACCAACAATGTAACCAAAAATCAGGACGTAAAATTCTTGAGGCATTATTAATGTAATATGATTTTAAATTATTATATCAAACCAGAAACCATCGTCTGATACGGCAACACCTTTTATGCCTTAGACGGTAACTACCTCCCAAACCTTTTATCCGATGTTCTATATTTTTGATCTCCTTAATTCTTTAGTCTATGTTTTTCAGTGTTATTAGCAGACTGAAAAATGATGGGCGATCAAAATGCATTAGTAATTTATGGCAAAGATACGACTCACCTTTTTCAATAAATAAACTGTATCAATTTTATACACTTCCATAAATCTCAGAACCCATATCACAAAATCGGTAAAGAATACAAAGGATAAGTGTAAAAACCGTAGCAACTGAACAGGCAACGACCGCATAGTTGCTGTCGGGTCAATATCCTAAACAATTTTTATGTGTCTTATCGAGAATTAAAATATAACAGTAACATTCTGCTTTGACAGCTAATTGTGGAAAAATGATGTTCCAAGAAAAATATATTTAAAAATGGCAGATAATCTATGAAAAATGGCATATATGAAAGAATTTATGATTGTTAATAACTTAAACACAAAGTTGGATATGGTTGAAATGCCTGTAGAAATATAGCGTCCGAAAAAGGGTTGTATTTAAAAGCAGTTGGCGGTTTAAAGAATATTAAACAAATAATAACAATAAGATATAAATTCGTGGCCGATTGTTAATAAAAAAATGAAAAACCGTACTTATCCGGCTTGACGCAGAAATGTTGACCTGTTAGATAAGTCATAAATTTTTTTCGATATTCAGTCAGTATGTTGATAACCTGTGATAACGCCCCTAGATCGGATGATTTAGTCTTTTCCCTATTTATTCCCTCTAAAAAAGCAGATTAATCTGTTTGTTATAATTCAAGAATATAGATCTTTATGAAGACACTTTGGAACGAAGTTAAAACTTCAATAAAGTCACGGATTCCTGGTCACAGCTTCAGGATGTGGATTGAACCGCTGCAACCTGCAAGGTGTGATGAAAACGGTTTTTTCCTTTTTTCTCCCAACTTTTTTTCCAAAAAGCGGGTTCTTGAAAATTATGGGGCCCTGATAGAATCAGAAATAAAAAGAGTCTCGGGAAGAGTCTGCAAGCTTTGTATCGAAATTTCCGGAAAAAACGCCCCCTCCCAACCGAAATCAGATGATAATCTTCAGCTGCCGCTTCCCAATATCAATGTGCGTCCGCACAACGGTCGTTTTTTGAAAAGCGATTTTACCTTTGACCAGTTTGTGGTCGGAAGCAATAATGATTTTGCTTATTCCGCCTCCCTATCACTGGCTTCACGAAAAAATGCTTCCCAAAATGCTTTGTTCTTATTGTCAAAGACCGGGATGGGGAAAAGCCATCTTACCCAGGCCGTGGGGCACTATATCTTGTCCGAACATCCCTCAGACCGTGTCTATTATATAACGGCAGAGGACTTTAGCAATGAGATGGTTTATGCTTATCAGCACGGTTCTATCAATGCGTTTAAGAAAAAATACAGAAATCAATGTGACGTCATGCTGCTTGAAGACGTTCATTATCTTAGGGGCAAGGAACGCACCCAGGTCGAGCTTGCATTAACCCTTGACACCCTGTTTGAAACCGGTAAGAAAATAATCTTTTCGAGTTGTTATCTTCCGGCAGACATCCCGAAACTCGATAATAAATTGAGATCACGTCTCTCCTGCGGCCTCATTTCAAACATTGATCCCCCGGATTTTAAGACAAGGGTCAGGATACTGCATAAAAAAGCAACGCTTAACGGTTGTAAAATTCCCGAACCCGTTATCCATTATCTATCCAGTGAACTTACAGAGGATGTAAGACAGCTTGAAAGCGGCCTTATCAGCGTTACTGCCAAATCACTTCTTTTGGGGGAACCCATTGATCTTAAGCTTGCAGAAAGTGTCGTCAAGAATATCGTACGCCAACAGAAAAATATCACCATAGATGTTATCAAGAAGATGGTTTGCAAACATTACAGTGTTTCCATAAGTGACATTGTTTCAGGTTCACGCAAACAACCATTTGTGCGAGCGAGACAGATAGCAATTTACCTGTCGCGCAGATATACGGATACTTCTCTTCAGGAAATTGGGAGAAGCTTCAACAGATATCATGCCACAGCCCTTTATTCCATCAGCGTCGTTGAACGGGAATTAAAAGAAAATGGCCCTATGCAGAAACAGGTGGAATTTCTTTGTCAAAAGATAGAAGCAGGAAAATTTTGATGTAAAGGAATTCTACAGGGACCTATCCCGACTATCGTACACTGGTCGGCATCAACCATCCGGCATTAAATTTGCTCTGAGTTGACCGCAGGCAGCGGAAATATCCTGGCCCTTGCTGTGACGAATAATGGCCGTATAATTGTTTTTATTAAGGATTTCTTTGAAGTTAAGAATTGCGGATTCTTCAGGCCGGTTAAATTCACTCCCTTCATACGCATTAAAGGGGATAAGATTTATTTTTGCACGGATCGGTCTCAGCAACTTGACCAGGCGTTTTGCATCTTCTGTAGAATCGTTTATCCCTTTTAAGAGAATATATTCGAAAGTAATTCTACGTCGGGGCAATAAAGGATATCCGGCACAGGCATCAATCAGTTTTTCCAGAGGATATTTTCGGTTTATCGGCATCAGCATATTACGGGTTTTGTTATCCGTAGCATTTAAGGATATTGCCAGATTAACGGTTGTCTCACGGCCCAGGTCAGAAAGCTTTGGGACCAGACCCGCTGTGGATACGGTCAGCCTGCGGCTTAAAAATCCAAGCCCGTAATTGCTGTCGGTAAGGGTCGTAATGGCGCTGACCACGTTGCTGTAATTTGCCAGTGGTTCACCCATCCCCATGATCACAATGTTGGTGAGACGCTTTGAATCAGCAAGACATTTTGAGACATCGCGCACCTGGGCAATAATTTCACCTCTGGTAAGATTTCGTACAAACCCACCCCTGGCGGTAAGGCAAAATCTGCACCCCTGTGCGCAGCCCACTTGACTTGATATGCAAAGCGTATAATGATTTTTTTCAGGAATCAGTACAGTTTCAACATATTTTCCGTCAGTAAGTTTAAAAAGATATTTTTGGGAACCGTCTTGTGATGTTTCGATTCGGGCCGTTTCAAGTCGGTCAATAGAAAAATGGCGTGAGAGGAGGTTTCTGCTTTGTTTGCCCACATCGGTCATTATATCAAAAGTGTCTGCCTGGCGAAGATGGATCCACTTCAGGATCTGAGCGGCACGATAAGGCTCAAGCTCATTGCTTTGGAGCCATAACACAAGCTGGTCATGGGTAAGTTCTTTAATGTCGGTTTTTTTTAATCTTGACATAATGTTATATTACTATTAATTTGAAAGATTTCAATAAAAACTTTATGGGTGTTTTTATGTTTGACAATCTCAGCGACCGACTCAATGCCGTATTTAAAAAGCTAAAGGGACACGGCAAATTAACAGAAAAAAATATTGAGGAGGGATTGAAAGAAGTCAGGATGGCTCTCCTTGAGGCAGACGTCCATTACAAAGTCGCAAAAAATTTTGTTGCTGATATCAAAAAGCGGGCCCTGGGTCAAGAAGTTATGGAAAGCCTGACTCCCGGCCAGCAGGTTATAAAAATAGTCAATCAAGAACTCACGGAACTGATGGGGGGTCGACTCGAGGAGTTGAACCTTTCGGGTTCTCATCCCGCATCAATAATGCTGGTGGGTCTGCAAGGGTCCGGCAAAACCACAACCGCCGGAAAACTTGCCGTTTATTTGAGAAAACAGGGGAGGAAGCCCTACCTTGTTCCGGCGGATATTTATCGTCCTGCTGCTATTGAACAGCTAACTAAGCTGGGTGACCAGCTCTCGGTTCCGGTATTTCCGTCCAACCCGGAAATTGATCCGGTTAAGATTTGTCAAGAAGCAAGAGCCACAGCGCATAGGGAGCTGTGTGATACGCTGCTTATAGACACCGCAGGACGTTTACATATAGACGAAGAGTTAATGACCGAGCTTTGCCGTATCAAGGATGCGGTAACGCCGTCTGATATTCTGCTTGTGGCGGATGCCATGACCGGACAGGACGCTGTCAATATCGCCGAATCATTTAATAATGCCCTTGATATTGGCGGTGTTATTCTCACAAAAATGGACGGTGACGCCCGTGGAGGAGCAGCGTTATCCATAAAATCGGTTACAGACAAACCCATAAAATTTATTGGTGTGGGTGAAAAACTGAGCGACCTGGAACCGTTTCATCCTGACAGGATGGCCTCAAGGATACTTGGTATGGGTGATGTCCTTACCATGATCGAAAAGGCACAGACGATTGTTGACGAAAAGAAAGCGGTTGAACTTGAAAAAAGGCTGAGAAAAAATGAATTTACTTTAGAAGACTTTCGTGATCAAATGGTTCAGATAAGGAAGATGGGCTCTATTTCTGAACTGATCAATATGATTCCCGGTATGGGTAAGATTAAACAGCTGAAAAATCTCGAGGTTGACGAAAATGAATTTATTAAGATAGAAGCGATGATAAATTCCATGACCCCCCAGGAACGACGTCAGCACACTTTAATCAAAGGGAGCCGTCGCAAAAGGATTGCCAAAGGAAGTGGAACTAGTGTACAGGATATAAATAATTTGCTTAAAAATTATACTCAAGTTATGAAAATGATGAAAAAAATCACCAAGGGCGGGATGCGAGGATTAGGCCGGGGAATGCTGCCCTTTTGAAGGAGATCGAATATGTCAGTTAAAATCAGATTGGCCAGACACGGAGCAAAGAAAAGACCTTTTTATCGAATTGTCATTGCGGATAGTGAATCACCTCGGGACGGCAAATTCCTTGAAAATGTAGGAACATACGATCCTGTGACAGATCCTGCGAAGGTGTCTCTGAAGCAAGAACGGATTAAGCACTGGATCGGTCAGGGGGCTATCCCTACACACACGGTTAAAAATCTTTTGAAAAAACAAGGTTTTTTTGCTGCTACTACATAATATCTTTACCTCTATTTCTCAACAGCCAACAAAGGAGATGAAGCTATGAAAGAGCTGATCGACTACATTGCTAAGGCGCTGGTTGATAATCCGGAGCAGGTTATGGTCTCTGAGGTAGAGGGTAACCGGACTTCGGTATTAGAGCTAAAAGTGGCTAAAGAGGATCTGGGAAAAGTTATCGGAAAACAGGGTCGAACGGCAAGAGCCATGCGAACCATATTGAGTGCGGCTTCTGCTAAATTAAAAAAGCGTTCGGTTCTTGAGATTTTAGAATAGTATTGTGGAGAAAAATGGGTTTGTCCCTGTTGGAAAGATCGTTGGCGCCCATGGTGTAAAAGGAAATATTAAGGTCTATTCCTACGCTGAATCCTTGTCCGTTTTCAAGCCAGGCAGTTTGATCCTTTTAATCAATCCCAAAGGACTTGAAAAAAGCTATAAAATAAAGTGGGTTAAACCTCACGGCAAGCTCGCCCTTTTAGCACTCGAAGGTGTAGAGAACATAAATTCCGTTAAAGCCCTTATGGGTTCCGTGTTTGTTATTGAACAGTCCCATCTTCCTGAACCCGAAGACGGATCATACTACTGGTTTGATATTATCGGAATTTCAGTTTTCACAACCCATGATGAGTATCTGGGCGTGGTTGAATCGATAATTCCTACGGGAAGCAACGACGTCTTTGTTGTCAGAGACCCGAATAAAGTTCATGATAATGAAACACTGATCCCTGCGATTGGGTCGGTGATTTTGGAAATCGATCTTAAGCGTAAAACAATGCGGGTGGATTTACCGGAAGGATTATGAAGGGGTGCCGTATGAATTTCATAGTCCTGACTATTTTCCCGGAAATGTTTAATCCTTTTTGGGAACATGGGATTATTAAACGGGCCATAGATCGAAACAAGATTTTGGCATCGGCCATCAATATCAGAGATTTTGCACAAGGGAAACACCGCACGACCGATGACAGGCCGTACGGCGGAGGGTGTGGAATGATTATGAAACCCGAACCGCTGGCCGCTGCCATCCGGGCTGCCACAAAAAAAGTTCCTTTGTCCAAAAGAATCCTGCTGACGCCTCAGGGGCGACGTTTTGATCAGGACATGGCCCGAGAATTCGCATCATGGGACGGAATTATTTTCGTTTGCGGCCGGTATGAGGGGGTGGATGAACGTATTTGCCACAATTTGATCGATGATGAGGTTTCCATCGGTGATTATGTCCTGACCGGGGGTGAATTGGCAGCCATGGTTATCATCGATGCGGTAACCCGACTGATTCCCGGTGTGCTTGGCGGCAAGGACTCTGCGGAAAAAGATTCGTTTTCAGGAAGTGTTTTAAAATATGCACAATATACGAGGCCCAGGACATTTGAAGGTGTCGATGTCCCGGAAGTTCTGTTGTCGGGAAATCATAAAGAAATTGAAAAAGCAAGGCTTGAATCATCGCTCATACGAACCTTTTTGAAAAAGCGAGATTTGCTTGAAAACAGATCCTTGAGCACAGAAGAGATAAAAATTCTGAAAAAATGGTGCCGCGATATTGAAAAAATCATATATGACCAATCTTTACGTGGCCCTGACCCATTATCCGGTGATCAATAAGAACGGTGATATTATAACATCCGCCGTAACCAATCTCGACCTGCACGATATATCAAGGGCTTCAAAAACATATGGGGTACGATCCTTTTATGTGGTGACGCCCTTAGAGGATCAGCAAGCCCTGGTTAAAAAGATTGTTTGGCACTGGATAGAAGGAACAGGATCAAAATATAACCCAAAGCGTCGAGAAGCCCTGGAGCTGATTATAATAAAAAACTCGATAGATGATGTAAAAACCCATATCCGTGAACACCACGGAGATTTTCCGAAAACGGTGGTTACCAGCGCCCGTCACACCCCGGGCAACTTAAGCTTTGGCAAGTTTCGGGAAATGCTGCAAGATGGCAACCTTTATCTTTTGATATTTGGCACCGCCTGGGGATTGCCGGAAAATTTTATCGCAGAGGCAGATTACATACTGGATCCGGTTATTGGCAATACAGATTACAACCACCTTTCCGTGCGGTCTGCCGTTGCCATTATTCTGGACAGGCTGTTTGGAAGAAATCAATAACATCGCGAAGTCATTTTATACAACATTTTGATTAAAGCGGAATTTTAAAAAAAAAGAAAAACCCTATACAATCAGATCGAAATACGGTATAGGCGCTTCTTTAAACTTTTTTGACATTTTTTAGACGCTGATTAAAGCAAGATCGACAACATATTGTCGACAATTATTTTAATAGGTAAACTCATACAATTTGCTTTTGGCTTGTCCAAGATAGGTGATTATTATGGAAACAATAAGACAGTTAGAAAGAGAGATGATGCGGCTGGATATCCCTTCTTTTGCCTCCGGCGATACCGTAAAAGTTAACGTCAAAATAAAGGAAGGAGAAAAGGAGCGTATTCAGGTGTTTCAGGGGGTAGTAATCAGCAAACGTGGAAGCGGTACCGGGGCTACGTTTACCGTCAGGAAGGTTTCCTACGGCATAGGGGTTGAACGAATTTTTCCGCTGCATTCCCCTGTCATACACAAAATTGAAGTGATTACTCGTGGACGGGTTCGCCGTTCAAAAATTTATTACCTTCGCAAACTCAGAGGTAAGGCAGCAAGGATAAGGGAACGTCGCTTAACATAGCTTAGTTTCTCATTAAATAGGTGAGATTCAACAAATCCGGATGACCAACATCCTATTTTTAATGTGATTCCATGAGCTCAGACCTTTGGTTATTCGAAAAAAAAGCCATTGAAAAAGGCTTTTTAAAAATTGCAGGCATTGATGAGGCCGGTCGGGGACCGCTGGCCGGCCCGGTTGTTTCTGCAGCTGTTGTACTCCCCTCTTGTTTTCAGGTCCCCGGCATATGCGACTCAAAGAAATTAACGCCAAAAAAACGGGATTATTTTTACGAAAAGATTTACGAACTTGCCGTTTCCATCGGAATAGGAATCGTTGACCCACCGGAAATAGATCGCAGTAACATTCTTCAAGCATCCCTCATGTCTATGGCCATAGCGGCCGAAAATCTTGCCCCTCAACCGGATTGCCTGCTTATAGACGGTATCTTTACTATTTCGTCAGCCCTGCCGCAAGAACCCATACCCAAAGGTGACGGGCTAAGCATTTCCATTGCCGCTGCATCTATCGTTGCCAAGGTTACTCGAGACAGGCTGATGGAAAGCTACCATCAGTATTATCCGCAGTTTGGATTTTCCAAACACAAAGGATACCCAACCAAAGCCCACAAAGCTGCCATCAAAAAATACGGTTGCAGCCCCATCCACAGACGAAGCTTCAAGGGGGTTAAGGAACACCTGTGACCGACAACTCGTTATAATTCAAAACTCCTTCAAGACGGTTTATATGTGAAATATTTCAGGAGAATTTCCATGAATATTAAATTTATTCCCATTGGAACGGTACATACAGCCGCTCGCAACCTGCCACGACATTGGAGCGTCTCTCATGTGGAGGGCACCCTGGAAATCCTGCCCGAGTATACCGCGGGTCTTTCGGACATTACCGCCGACCAGCGCATTGTGGTGCTGTTTCATTTTCACAAGAGTCCGCCGTTTATACCCGAATTGCTAAAACAGACGCCCCCCCACCGGAATAAGGCGTTGGGCGTGTTCAGCATTTGCTCACCCCGACGACCCAACGCCATCGGCCTTTCGGTACTGGAGGTACTATCAAAGGACGTCAACCGGATTCGGGTGCGGGGCCTGGATATGATTGACGGTACGCCCATTTTGGACATCAAGCCTCACATTGAGGATCAGCACGGCTGCCCAAGCCACCCGGGACCCCGTCGGGAGGGAACGCCTTGAGGGAGGAAACTTTTTTGCAACCATGTCACGCGTAAGAACCGGAAGACGAATCTACTATAATGTTTTCTCTTATGTATATGATGCGTTTGTGAATCTGCATGCGCGTCGAGATGCCGGAGATACTCGGAACTTTTTGGTCGAGATGGCCGACCCGGAGGGGAAAACCCATCCGGCGATTCTCGATATCTGCTGCGGGACAGGAGCTGTTATTGCGGCATTTGCCAATCGCTATCCCGAAAGTGTAACCGTGGGCTATGATTTTTCCCGGGGCATGTTGTGTAAAGCGCAAAACAAACAAGAATCCCGGAAAACTACCCTCATAGAAGGGGATGCGGCCGCCCTTCCCTTTGCTGATGAGAGTTTTGATGTGGTCACTTGCTCCCATGCGTTGTATGAACTGAAACGGCGGACCCGGCAGACCGCCTTGCGGGAAATGAAGCGCATCATACGTCCCAAAGGGGCGATATTGCTCATGGAACACGAAGTGCCTCATCATCCCCTGATTAAGATACTCTTTAACATCAGGATGATGTCAATGGGATCTGCTGATGCCTTAGAATTTGTAAAAGGGGGACTGGACCCGTTTAGACGGATATTTCCAAACGTTTCTCTGTGCCATTCCCCCACCGGTAAAAGCAAACTCATTGTGTGCCGGAAACATAGTTAAACAGAAGAAGGTGGGTGTAAATCAATGCCGTTGGTAAACGCTGATCTTTGTCTATTGACAAACCCTGTCTCTGGAGCCTTTTTTTTAGGTGTCAGGTTTCAGGTGTCAGGGTTAAGGGGGGAAACGCAGTGTATGGCGTAAATGACGAATCGTTCCCTCAGGGCTGGCCCAATACTACTGAATATGCTTCCTGACACCTGAAACCTGACACCAAATAGCCATGGCAATCTTAGCAAACAACAGTCTTGATTTACACCCGAAGAAGATGGGATATCAAAAATTTATTCAGATGTTACAATTACAATACGTATCTGTTCATGGAGTATTTGAATTAGTGGAAATTTCAAATAACAAATCCCAAAAAATTCACCCTGTTAAATAATGCTTCGCATTAAATCTATGATTTATTTAACAGGGCAAACAAATTACAATGACCAAAATTCAAAACCTTATTATTTTGAACAAAGGCAAACGAATTGAAAAAGATATTTTCATCAATAGTGGAAAAATAGAAATATGTTAGGTCATTGATATTTGGAATTTATTTGGAATTTGGTGCTTGTAATTTGTGATTTTAAAAAATTTGCAAGTGGTACCAAAACAACTATCGGCTTTAACCTGTGCCAAAAACATTGGTTTTTCGTTTTTAACAGCGGAGGTAAGACAATGATGAAAGTAATCTTTCACGAAGATTTTTATCAGGTTTATACACATGATCCTGCGGCTGAGGAAGGACGTATGGAGGCAATCGTTAACACCATCCAATCTCGGGTAGAATTTGTTACAGCGGTTCCGGCGACCCAAGACCAAATCTCAGCGGTTCATACCCAGCACCATATTGAACATGTTCGCCATAAAGGGCCTTATTCCATGGCGGCATTAGCCGCCGGAGGCGCAGTACAGGCAGCGACATTGGGTCTGACCGAACCGTGTTTTGGGTTAATTCGACCTCCGGGGCATCATGCCTCCGCGGATTCATGCTGGGGGTTTTGTTATTTTAATAATATGGCCATTGCCCTTGAGTCGTTAAAACAAAAAAACAAAATCCAACAAGCATATGTATTGGACATTGATTTGCATTACGGGGACGGTAACGTCAATATTCTCAGCAGTAAAGATTATGTAACGGTTTGTAATATTAACTCATTTAATCGATTTGCTTATGTCGATCGGGTTACCAGAGAAATGGAAAATTGTAGCGCCGATCTCATCGGCATCTCCGCCGGATTTGATAACCACAAAAACGATTGGGGCGGTCTGCTTGCTACTGAAGACTACCAGAGCATCGGCCAACAGGTTAAAGCAGCTGCAGACCGTAATGGCGGCGGTTGCTTCGCAATTTTGGAAGGCGGCTACAACCATAATGTTTTGGGAGAAAATGTAATGGCGCTCATTGATGGTTTATCCGGTTGAACGGAGACAAATTTAAAAAACGTGGATCAATCTTCCTCTTTGTTACCATGGATTTCTAATTCCTGACCTCAATCCATTTCAGTAGAGATAAAGGAAGGCTGGATTTCATTTTTTCTGTGGGAACCCTGCAGGGAATAAAAGGAGGTTGTCCCATGTCTTTCAGAGTCTTTAAGCCGCCATCGGGGTCCATTAAATACTCCAGGAACGCCTCGGCAGCTTCGGGATTTTGAGCGCTTTTTAATATGGTAATCCCATAGGTACATGATTTTCCGGTTCGAGTCATCCATGTCCCGGGTTTTTTGCCGGTCACCCTTACTGTTGCCTGTTTATAAAACTCATCCATTTTGTAATTACCCAGGTTAATCTCATCAGGAAGCATTATGTACTTCAAACCCTGTTGAACAGCAACGGAAAGATACTCCCAGGCATAGTCCATATTTCCGGTCTTGAGCAACGAAACCAGTTCAACCGATTTGGGCCGTACGTTTTTCTCCGGCCGGTTTGCAATCAACTGATCGCGGAGTCCGGGCAATTTGTAATGTTTTTCGGCAAGTTGGAGTACCATGAGGCTCCTGTAGCCGCAGGGATCCAGATTGGGATCCGAATGCCCCCAGATTACTCCTTTTCGTCCTAAAATTTCGTACCATTTGTTGGCGGTGATCTGGTTTGCAAAGCGGCTCTTATCCGTATAACAAAGGACCAACTGATTTGTTGCAAAACGAATATTCCACTCAGCATATTCGGGGATCAGGGTCTTGTCGATAACGTTAAAATCAGCAGATGCCATGATATCGGCAGGTTTATGCAGCTCTGAAATCATCCGCGCCATATTTGTGCTCCCTCCTCCCTCACGAAGCACGTCAACTTTGGAATATTTTGCCTCAAAGTCCTTTTCTATTTTGGCAAAAGGCACCGTAAGACTTCCTGCATGGAAAATGATAAGTTTCCCCTGTGGTTCGGCGCCAACGGAAAAAGGCAACAGGATCGTAATCGCTACAAAAATAATTCGCGCGCATGTCAACAGATTCGCCAGTTTTATCATAATTTATTCCTCCGCATTAAATTTTAATTCTTTTGGAAAAACCATTTTGCCGCATAAACTCAAATCGTATCCATCCAGTTTCACAGCCAGGTCACGAAATTGAGGCTCATGCAAAAGGCTCAGAAAGAGTTGGACCCCCTGTTCAAAAAAATGCTCTTTTGAGATAAGAAGATCAAATCGCTCCCAGCGAAGCGGAATAAAGTCCAATCCCAAAAGACTTGCCACCGGTTTGATGGCAGGAGCCATATCGGCCCGGCCCGAAAGCACCTCCATGGCCACATCCATATGGCTTCTGAATTCTTGATGATACCCTTGGATTTGCGTGTCTTTGAGGCCGGCCTTCTCCAGTTCCCGGTCAAGGAGGAGGCGTGTGCCGGTTCCAACCGGACGATTGGCGATTTTGATTTCAGGTTGTCCCAGGTCGGAAACGCCGGAAATTTGCTTGGGATTTCCTTTGGCTACAAGAAATCCCTGTTCTCTTCGGCAGAAATTCACCAGTACGGGAATTTTCCCTTTAAGTTCTTCCTGTGCATACTCAAAGTTGTACTCCTGTTCATCATCCTGCAAAAGATGACTGCACGCCACATGACAAACGTCTCGACCCAGGGCCTTAAGACCTCCCATACTGCCCACATTGCCGAAAACGGCCATATGCTCATTATGAAGCGTATTGAAAAAAGAAATGATTTTGTCCAAAAGGATATCATTGCTCCCGGCGATGATTAAAAGGCCATGATACGGCGGCAACGGTTTCTCCGGCTTGGGATAGTTGATGGTTTGATTTTCCAGCCACCGTTCAACAAGGTGGCGGGGAAAGAGCCATTTGCCGGTGACCTTGCTTGCAGGCAGCCCTTTGTCGGCGACCAGGGTGTAAACCATCTTCTCATTAATATTTAAGAACTCTGATATCTCGCGCGTGTTGAGTAATGTCTTTTCTTTAGTCATTTTATCATCCCCCCATTATTATTATTCCCCGTAAAACCAATATAATATGTTTAATATCTGCTTTTTAAACGATAAATTATTTGAGCAATCGGGGAGTTTTTCCTTTAAACCTTCAAATAAAGCGGAATGAGTGATCAGCAACGAAATCGTACACTGTTTGAATGCATTAGGGATCGTTGCGAAAGAACAGCGCC
>JAFDEW010000015.1 GCA_019310125.1 Deltaproteobacteria bacterium
ATCCTTTTTCTCTTTTTTAAGAATATCAATAAAAAGGGTGAGCGCTTCATAGGAGCATCGCTTCTGGTGGTCCTCAACCAGGCCCCACAGTCCTTCAACGTTTGAAAGAAGATCTTTTCGCGTCAACCTGTTTTTAGAGTAAATCTTTTCAATTTCCCGTGTATCCCAGCATTTAAGCGCCCGGCATTCAATAGGTCTGTTGTCATAAACCGTGCATTCATTTTCTTTTTCATTAAAAAAAATACAGGTCCACGACTCTTTTTGACCTTTTATTTTTATGATATCCGAAACTGCCGGCAAAATGCACTCTTTAATATTATCATAAAATAGTTCACCCTCTCTGATGGTATAAAGATATTTTGATAAAATTATTCCTTTTTCAATTAGTATCTTATCTTCAAGGTGAAAACACGGGCCGCCTTTTTTGCAGCAGGTGCCGCAGTCCAGCAGATTTTCAAAAAAGTCGTTTCCCTTGTCGTCTACAATGATAAATGCGGGGAAATCCTTGACGGTGATCAAAAAGATCGCCTCCATTCCGAGTTCGGGATACTCTAAGGTTTCAATGTTTGTAATACATTCTTTACCCAGCCGGGCTGCAGGGCCGCCGATGGAACCCAAATAAAATCCCCCGAATTTTTTACATGACCGAGTCACTTCTTTTGAACGATTTCCTTTTGCCAACATGACCATGGAAGCGCCGTGCGCTTGGAAAACGGGTACATATGGATCCATTCGCCCGGCGGTCGTCGGGCCGAAAGAACCTGAAGCATATCCTTCAGGGGTTTTGGCCGGACCCGCATAATATACGATGTGGTCCTTGAAATAGCGCGGCAGCGCCTGGCCGCTGTCAAAACGTTCTTTGAGTTTGGCGTGAGCGATGTCTCTTGCCACCACAATTTTTCCATTCAACAGCAACCGGGTTGCCACCGGATATTTGCTCAGTTGAGCCCGGATTTCATCCATGGGACGATTCAAATCCATGGTCACGGCCGCCGTATCCTGCTCACCGAGCTCCGGAAGATACCTGGCCGGATCGGTTTCAAGACGTTCCAAGAAAATTCCTTGCCTTGTAATTTTAGCCTTTATATTACGGTCTGCGCTGCAACTCACACCCAAGCCCATGGGGCAGGATGCGCCGTGCCTTGGGAGACGGATAATCCGCGTGTCCAGACAAAAATATTTTCCGCCGAACTGGGCGCCGATGCCCGTTTTTTGTGAAATCTTGAGCAGTTCTTGTTCAAGTTCTATATCCCTGAAAGCATGCCCGGACGGGGTTCCGGTTGTGGGAAGCGTGTCCAGGTATCCTGCCGAGGCTAATTTGACGGTTTTCAGATTGAGTTCGGCAGAAGTCCCGCCAATAACAAATGCAAGATGATACGGGGGGCAGGCGGCGGTTCCGAGGGTTTTCATCTTGTTTTTCATAAAAGACACCAGTTTTTCAGGCGTTAATGTGGCTTTGGTTTCCTGGTAAAGATACGTTTTATTTGCAGACCCGCCGCCTTTTGCGATGAAGAGAAACTCATAGCTATCTCCTTGTGTGGCATAAAGCTCGATCTGAGCAGGAAGATTGCAGCCTGTATTGACTTCATCGAACATGCTTAATGGGGCGTTTTGGGAGTACCGCAGGTTATTTTTTGTATACGCATTGAAAATGCCCTTTGAAAGAGCTTTTTCATCACAATAGCCGGTCCAGACCTGTTGCCCCTTTTTACCCATTACAATGGCAGTCCCGGTGTCCTGACACATGGGAAACACACCTTGTGCGGAGATAACCGCGTTTTTAAGCATTTCACGGGCAACGTACCGGTCGTTGTCGGAACTTTCGGGATCATCCAGAATTTTTGCCAGGAGGGTTAGGTGAGAGGACCTCAACAGGTGCGATACGTCCGTGAAAGCCTGTTCAGCCAGAAGGGTAAGCCCCCGGGCTTCGATGTTTAGGATTTCATGGCCTTCAAAAGACTGTAGAGAAACATGCTCATCCGTTATTCTACGATATTCGGTGGTGTTTTCTTTGAGAGGGAACATTTCCTGATATACAAAATCAACCATTTGCCAATCTCCTTTTGTAACGGTTCAGACAGGTGATATTTTACATGTATTTAGAGCCATGAGTTATAGCTGTCAAGGAGTTTAACCGCATTTCTCATGAACCAGGAAGATAAAATATATAATCTTCTTGCTTTTCTTAAACTTTTTGTAAAAAAATATATAACGCCGAATCGAGTCAAAACTCGATTCGGCGTTATCAGTTATTCGTTATCTGTCAATAGTTTTGAAAGGTCGGCAATGAGAGAGTTAATTTGAAGATGCTGAGGAAAGATCATGGATAGCATTGACTAACGTTTTGAGAGGAAAAGGCTTTGTTAAAACCATATCAAAATCGCTGTTATTAAGAAGCCAGGGAGTACCGGAGATTCCTATGACCGGCGTAGATTGTCTATCGGAACTGCGTATGTGCCGAACAATATCATCGCCGTTTCCTCCTTGCATCAGAATATCAGTGATAACCAAGTCAAAGACACCGTCATCAAACTTTTTTATTCCTTCTCTTACATCCGAAGCAATTTCAACGTTGTAATCATACTTCCGTAATCCCTTTTGAAATATATCCAAAATTGGTTTTTCGTCGTCAATGACTAAAATATTTTGCATCAGTTAAAAAGCTCGATTTCCGTTACGGAAACATTAAAAGGTTATATTGTGTTATTTCGATATAAACCATTATTCTAAATCGCATAGTCTTTTTGTGTCAAACAGGATAAAAACGGTTTGGCCAAGAGTTATAAACGAGTTATGAACAAAACAATATCTTTCTGATTTAGTTGACAATTGTCTGGTATTGGTTGGTAACCATTTTAAAATACAAAGATTATTAAATATCGTTATTTTCTAAGTATTATAAGCAGCTACGAAAAAATATCGGGTTTTAAACAAAAAAGGGCTTTCAGGTAGATCTCACAAAATCAGCCCTTTTCTTTTATTTTCATAAACAGAGGTAGATATGGCGCTAAATTTACAAAAAAAAGGAAGGTTCCGTCAACCGATTGGGAACCTTCCTTTTTAAAAAGAAAAAAAATTAACGGCAGTCAACGCAGGTTTCAAAATGTTCTAACGGCAGATTGGTTATTTTACTAAAATACTCAAGTTGTTTTTTAGGGGCAAAATATTGTCCGCACTTCCGACATTTTTGCATGGGATAATCATACTTCATAATTGTTCTGACACCGTTCTCTTCTTTCATGGGGATAACCTGCACGGGGCAAACATAAACACATGAGCCGCAGGCAATGCAATCCGGAGGAGACTCCATAAAGGGCGTGGCGATTTTTCTCGTGATTCCGCGTCCGGAAAACCCGATAGCTGAAACACCCACAACTTCACGGCAGGTCCTCACACACTGGCCACACAGAATACAGCCTCTTTGCTCAACCGGAAAACGGGTTTCCTTAACGCCCAATTCATCAGCTATTTTCAGGAGCGCCGGATGTTTATTATTGCGCGAAAGCAACAGTTCGATTACGAGTCTTCTCACATTAAGAACTCGTTCGGTATTTGTTTTCACCTCCAGACCCTCAGTTACTTCGAAAATGCAGGATGCGACAAGACGGGCTCGTTCGCCTTGAGTAATTTCCACCATACAGAGCCGGCAGGCGCCGTAGGGAGCAAGTTCTTCGTTGCTGCACAGATGGGGAATGTAAATGTTTGCATCTGTTGCCGCTTCCAGAAGGGTAGTTCCGGCAGGCGCATGGATTTTCAAGCCATTGATTGTTAATGTGACCATTTCCGCCATGATTATTCCTTTTTAAAAGCTAATAGTTGATTGCACATCGCGTTTTGAGCCATGAACTTTGCTATGAAACCTTGACCGCATCAAATTTACAAGACTCAAAACAGGCCCCGCATTTAATGCATTTATTCTGGTCGATGCTATGCACTTCCTTTTTCTCGCCCGTAGCGGCTTCAACCGGACAAATTTTGGCACAGACCGTACATCCGTTGCACACTTCAGGGTCAATCGTATAGGTGATCAGGGCCTTGCAGACTCCTGCGGGACATGTTTTTTCCTTAATATGAGCTTCATACTCATCCCGAAAATATCGTAAGGTGGAAAGGACCGGATTGGGGGCGGTTCCCCCCAGACCGCAAAGGGAACCATCAATAATAGCCTGTCCCATCCACTCGATGGTTTTTAGATCTTCTTCTTTACCGTTGCCCTCGGTAATTCTTTCCAGAATCAACCGCATCTGGTGGACGCCTTCCCGACACGGGGTGCACTTTCCGCACGACTCTTCTTCCAGAAACTTAAGAAAGTACAGGGCCACGTCAACCATGCAGGTGCGATCATCCATAACAATCATACCGCCGGATCCCATCATGGAGCCAACTTTGCTCAGGGCATCGAAGTCAACCTGCAAATCAAGATGACTTTCAGGAATACATCCTCCGGAAGGACCGCCAACCTGCACGGCCTTAAATTTTCTGCCTTTGGGAATTCCCCCTCCGATATCATAGACGATTTCTCGAAGCGTAATGCCCATGGGAACTTCCACCAGGCCGGTGTTATTGATTTTGCCGACCAGGGCAAAAATTTTGGTGCCTTTACTGTTTTCGGTGCCGATGGATCGATACCACTCGGCGCCTTTATTAATGATGAGAGGAACATTCGCCCATGTTTCTACGTTATTGATGTTCGTGGGTTTATTATACAGGCCCCGTTCGGAGGGAAACACATATTTGGCACGGGGTTCGCCACTGCGACCTTCGATGGAGGCTATCAGTGCGGTTTCTTCCCCGCAAACAAACGCACCGCCGCCCCGAACAATTAAAACATCGAAATCAAAGCCGGAACCCAGTATATTTTTTCCCAGTATTCCGAGCTCACGAGCTTTATCCACGGCAATGGTTATGTTTTTCACCGCGAGAGGGTATTCATTTCGAACATAGATGTAGCCCGTATCTGATCCGATGGCATAGGCTCCGATGAGCATTCCTTCTAAAATTGAATACGGGTTTCCTTCTAAAAGACTTCGATCCATATAAGCGCCGGGATCCCCTTCGTCCGCATTACAAATGATATATTTGGGAAAGCCCGGGGCCTTTCGAGTGGCTTCCCACTTGAGGCCCATACTGAAACCGCCGCCTCCGCGGCCCCGCAACCCGGCGGTTTTAATTTCTTCAATGATCGCTTCCGGTTCCATGCCGTTTAAGACCTTTATCAAAGCGCTGTAGCCGCCAATGGCGAGATAGTCTTCCAGGCTGTTCGGGTCGATATTGCCGTTCATTCCGAAGACCAGTCGCATTTGTCTCTTGTAAAAAGGAATTTCATCTTCGTGAAGAATCTTTTCCTGGGTAACCGGATCGACATAGAGAAGTCGATCGATAATTTGTCCATTCAGTACGGTCTCTTTGATAATTTCCTCGGCATCATCCAACCCAACCCGCTGGTAGAAAATGTTCTGAGGATTAATGACTACCAGGGGACCTCGTTCGCAAAATCCATGGCAGCCGCTTGCTCTAACTTCTACTTTTCCTTTAAGGTTCTGCTTCTCGATTTCAGATCTAAAATTATCAACAAGCTTCTGACTGCCGTAAGTCAAGCAGCCGGTTCCTGCACAGATGGTAATACAGGGTTTTTCGGGATCGCGGCTGTTTTTAATTTCTTCCTGCAAGCTTTTCAGCTCTTGGGCTGTTTTAACTTTCTTCATCAATCTTTACCTTTTTGCCTAGTTTTTTCAGGATTCTATTGGTCTTAGAAATGCTTAGATTACCATGATATTCCCCATCGACCACCAGGATAGGGCCTAAGGCGCAGGCCCCTAAACAATTGACTGTCTCAAAGGTAAATTCCAGATCCGGAGTGGTTTCACCCGATTGTATCTGCAGTACACGTTCGATATTATCCTTCATCAGCGGTACCCCCCGCACGTGACAGGCAGTACCCGTGCATAATTTCATTTCATGTCGGCCCCGGGGTTCGAGACTGAAGGCCTTGTAAAAGGTGCCCAGCTCGTAAAGCTGGCTTATGGGAACTTCAAGGAAGGCACTGACAAGGTTGAGTGCTTCCCGGTTAAGATAATTATATTCTTTTTGCACATCCTGGAGGATGGGAACCAGGAACCCTTTATCGCTGTGGTATTTGTCAATGATTTTTTTTACCCTTGTTTTCATTGGTGTTCCTTCAAAGAGCAGTTTTCGCTTTCAGTTGATTATACTCGCGGGTGACCCTTTCCTGAATTTGGTCGACCAGCTCCGGAGTCAGATGACGGAATCTTCCCTGTGGTTTCAAATAGTCCAAAACCGGTTTAAGTTCGGGAACATCCACGGTTATGCGGTATTTCCCGTTTTCTACTTCATAAAGAGGAAAAACCCCGGTTTCAACGGCCAGTCTGCCGATCCAGATGGCCTTATTCGGGGGAATCCGCCACCCGGTAGGACAGACAGAGAGGACATGAACATAGGCCGGGCCTTCAATACGGGCCGCTTTTTTCACTTTTTCAATGAGATCAAAGGGGTAACTGGAACAGGCGGTGGCCACATAGGGGATGTTGTGGGCAACAGCAATTTCACCCATGTTTTTTTTCCAGGTGATTTGACCGGGTTTAAGTTTTCCTGCCGGTGAGGTCGTGGTGGCGGCCCCAAAAGGAGTAGACGAGGATCTCTGTATGCCCGTGTTCATATATGCTTCATTATCATAACAGACATAAAGAAAGTTGTGTCCTCTTTCAAAGGCGCCGGATAAAGACTGAAGTCCAATATCAGTGGTCGCCCCGTCACCGCCCATACCGAGAAAAACCGTTCCTTTATCAGGAAGTTTGCCTTTGCGGATCAGAGCCTTGGTTCCCCCCTCAACGCCGCTGGCCACGGCAGAGGTATTCTCAAATGCCACATGAATCCAGGGCACTCGCCAGTTGGTAAAGGGCAGGGGGGAAGAAACTATTTCCATACAACCCGTTGCGCTGGAAACAATCACATTCTGTCCAAGCGCTTTGGCCACCAGCCTTACGGCTAAGGCTTCGGCACACCCCTGACAGGCCCGATGACCCGGGGAAAAATATTCTTTTTTGGTTATCAGGCGACTCGCGTAAACATTAAATCTTTCCATTATTCTCTGACTCCGTAAATGATGTAATCCTCTTGTCTCACCTTGCCTTTGGCCATTTGTTCGGTTTTTTCGAACATGGCCATATAGTCCTCTGCGGTTACATCTCTTCCCGCAAGTCCACAAATGAAATTGGTGATGGTCGGCATATTTTCTTCCAGGTAAAGGACGGAACGAATCTCGCTTGCCACAGGCCCACCGACACCGCCGTAGACAATCGCCCGATCGATGACAATCATTTGCTTAACCCCCCGGACAGCCTCGCGAAATTCTTCGAAGGGAAAGGGACGCCAAAGCCTTATCTTAACCTGACCCACGGGTTTGCCCTGGGCCCGGAGCTGGTCTACGGCAAGGGAGACGGTTTCTCCAACACTTCCCATACTCAGAAAAACGGTTTCAGCCCCCTCAACATGATAGGTTTCAACGGGTTTATAGTAACGGCCCACCAGATCGCCCATATCTTTCCAGGCTTCCAGAATTACAGCCTTGGAATTTATAAGCGCCTGGTCTTGAGCCATTTTTGCCTCGGTAAAAATCCCCGGCAGGCCAAATGCTCCCATGGTCACGGGATTATCGGGATGAAGCCGATTCACCGGCTCAAAATCCGGGAGGTACTGTTTAACCGTTTCTTGGTCCCAGAATTCTATGGGTTCTATGACATGGGTAAGAACAAAACCATCCATATTCATTATGACGGGTAGTGATACCGCAGGGTTTTCCGCTACCCGAAAGGAAAACATAACATGGTCAAAGGACTCCTGCCCGTTTTCAGTAAAAAACTGAATCCAGCCACAGTCCCGAATTGACATAACATCCGTATGATCATTCCAGATGCTTAACGGACCGGACAAGGAACGATTTGCCAGAATCATGACAATGGGAAGCCTCATGGCAGGAACTATAAAAACAATTTCGTTCATTAATGCCAGTCCCTGGGAACTGGTACAGGTGAAGGTTCTCGCCCCAACCGCTGATGATCCGCAACACACGCTCATGGCAGAATGTTCAGACTCCACCGGAATGAATTCGGCATCCAGCTCTCCATCGGCCACCAGTTCTGATAAATGTTCCACGATATGTGTCTGAGGTGTAATGGGATAGGCGGCAACGACGTCCACGTTTGCCATTTTAACCGCCTCTGCCGCTGCTAATGAAACTTCTATTCCGACTCTTTTGCCCATTATTCTTCCTCCTCAACCATGGCTATACACCCGGTAATACATTCCTGAGCACAGATTCCGCATCCTTTACAATAATAGAGGTCTGCTTCAAAATATCCGTCCTCGGTTTTTTTGATGGCCATATCCGGACAAAAAATGTAGCAAACACCGCATTGAATGCATTTCTCTGTATCCCAAACCGGCCGAATCGATCGCCAGTCACCGGTTCTGTATTGACTGGCATTGCCGGGTTCACTTACTACACATCCGACCTCCAGGTCTTTCCAGCTAAGTTCTAGTTCTGATTTAGCCAATGAAAGCCTCCTTATTTATTTTGTTATTTGAGTCTCTTCGTATGCTCTGGTAAATACTTTGATATTTTTTTCCGCGATACGCCCGAATCGTTTCTTAAGGGGACCGATAAGAGAATTGAAGGGGACAATATTACGAGCCTTAAGAATAGAACCGAGCATGGCGGTATTGGTTATGGGAAGTCCTATTTCTTCCCTGGCTATTTTGGTGGCATTTACAGTAGCTATGGTATGTTTAATTCCAAGTTCTTCTCTGAGTTCCTCTCCCGAGTATTTGGAATTGGCACACAGAATTCCATCCTCCTTGAGTCCGGATGTCACATCCACAAGGCGGAGGATTCCCGGATCCAGAACCACCACCACGTCGGGCGTGTAGATGGCAGATCGAATACGAATTTTTTTATCATCTATTCGGCAGAAGGCGATTACCGGCGCACCCCGCCTTTCCGGGCCAAAAGTGGGAAAGGCCTGCGCATATTTCCCTTCATTAATGGCAGCCAGAGCCAGAAGTTCGGCTGATGTGACTCCGCCCTGACCGCCCCGACCGTGAATGCGAACTTCGATCATAGTGTACTCCTAAGTATAAAAAAAAAATTAAAATTTTACGAACATCTATTTATTTATATATGAGATGTCAAGAAAATTATCAACAGATATTTATTCCCCGAACGGCAAATTATCCTTCATTATCCAGCATCCAGAGACCAGTATCCACTATCTGTCGCAATTGCAAAATAAATTTAGACCGCGCAAGATCGATAAAAATTTTGTCGATCCAGCTTTAATAGGCGCCGAATACCGCCGGATCGGATTGTCGGGAGGGTAAAACCGATTGTTTTGTAAAAGGGAATTATAAAAATGGTTGCCTATCAATAAAAAAAATGCTTTAATATTTATATTCTAAGGTTACAGTATGTTATCAACTAGTTGATTGCTCTTGTTAAGTTCGTATGAGTCAGGAAGGCTATACCAAGGTATCTAACAACCCTTTGATTTTATGCATTGAAACCCGGACAGACCCATGACAAAAAACAAAGAGAAAATTCCACCGGTGGTTAAACTTAATTATTTCAAGGGCGATTTGATTATCAAAGCGGGAGACTATGGAATCTCAATATATGAGGTTATTAGCGGTAAAGTCGGAATATTTGTTGAATCCGGCGGCGCGGAAACTCGGGTTGCCATCCTTGATCCCGGCATGATTTTAGGTGAAATGGCCTTTGTTTCCGGTAACACCGGCACACGTTCCGCATCGGCCAGGGCTCTTGAAGATTGTTGTCTGGAAGTGTGGCATCCTGCTATGCTTTTGAATGATTATAAGCAGATGCCTGACGTTCTTAAGCGTATCGCGGGCCAAGCGTTAAAGCTTATTACGCGGATGAACAAAATGGTCGTTGAGTTGAGATTAAAACAAGAAAAATTAAAGGAAGGACAAACTCACGGGGGGGGGTGTGACCCGCAGGAAGAAAAGCGTAAGTTTTACCGGAAAAGCGTCAGTCTGGAATGTGTTTTTCGTCCGGTAAACAGCCCCAAGAATCTTAAGCTTCCGGGCCGAATTAGGGATATCAGCAAGGGAGGCTTGGGCATGACCGTTAAGACATCAGGCTTACTCAACTATACCCCTGATTTCGGGGACGAACTTTTCATAAGCACATATCTTGCGCCGAATCAGGAAGTGAATATGACTGCAAAAATTCTTTGGCTTAAAAAAGATAAAACAGGGGGTGCTATTTCCCTGGGCACGGCTTTAACCCATATGGAACCGGATGATCGAAAAAGGTTGGGTTTCTTTTTAATGGCGTAAGGAGGTTCATACGTGACTGTCGATTCAAAGGTGATCGGTTATATGGTGAGCGAGGAACGCTTTTCAGATAAAGCCGTTATTATTAAAGAAGGCAGCATTGGTGACTGGGCTTATGTTATTTTAGAAGGCCGGGTTAAAATAAAAAAGCAGACCTCTAAAGGCCTACTGACCGTTGATACATTGTCTGAAGGAAATTTTATCGGAGAGATGGCAATGCTAAAACAGAGCAATAGTAAACGAAGCGCTTCGGCGGTTGCGGATGGACCCGTTGTATTAGGCGTACTTGATTCCGTTCGTTTGTTACAGGAGTGGGAGGCTCAACCGGCAAGAATAAAAAAACTCATATCCAATTTGATCCAAAACCTCGAGGAAACAACCAAAAAGGCGGCAGATATGACTGTAGCATCAAAATAGTTTATTTCCGCCTTTAACTCCAACATCCCGGCATTCCATGGAAGTCGCATAAATCAGGGGCTATTTTAAAAGATCATTAATATCAGAGACATATATTTATCGGCGTTGCAATATAGCCCGGGATTTGAATCTTATTCTCTTCGAAAATATCCGACAGTTTTTTATCGAAAAGGACATTCATCCATTCTCTGGACGTCCTTATACTGTCAAACTGAAAATAAGTATTTTTATGTTCTGTTACAATACTGTAATTTGAAAAAGCGATGTTAAGAACCTCATTTTCACCTTTTAGTGAAACTTTAAGAAATATCGTTTTATCTTTTGAATTTATACCGAAATCTATTAATTTTCCGTAGTCTGTGATTATAATATTTACAAACGATTGTAACGCTTTTGATATAATTTTATCTTTCTGTTTCTTTAAAATTGATACCATAATTAAACGCCTCGGAATTTCTATCTCGCTAGGGTCGGAAAAAATGCCCACAGGCTTTGGTTATCCCCAGAGGGGATTTGCTATATTGGAAGTTTCAAAAATCACAAATATCAAATCACAAATATCAAACAAATTACAACACGCGGCGCAAGCGCCTGCGCTGCGCGTGACCGAAATTCGAAAATCCAAACAATGCCTCGTCCGAGAAGGTTTTGGTCATTGAATATTGGAATTTGAGATTTATTTGGGATTTGGTGCTTGGAATTTGTGATTTTAGACACAAAACTCCAAGGCAGAGCCGGAGAACTCTGACCTGGCCCAAAGGACCAAGTATTTCAGTTTTAAATAGAAATTATGATAACATGTTACCAAAATTTGTCAAACATATCGTGGAAACGGCAATGAATCGTTGAAATAAAACCTAATAAAATCCTTGACAATATGGATTGGAATACTTAATTTTCTATTTTTGAGTATATACTCATAAAGGATGGTTATGGTAAGACCAAAAAAACATCGCATGGTGGCGTTTAACCCTGAAATCAGCTACTTTAAGCCAAGAGGAATTCCCATGCGCAACCTTTCCGAAGTTCGCCTTACGGTTGATGAATGTGAAGCCATAAGGCTTGCTGATCTTCAGGGAATGTCCCATGAAGAAGCGGGTCAGCACATGCATATTTCAAGAGCCACTTTTGGACGGATTATTCAGCAGGCCAGAAAAATCGTCGCTGATGCTCTGATTAATGGAAAGGCCATAAATATTGAAGGCGGAAACTACAAAATGGCAGATCAAGCACGAATGTTCATGTGTGACAAATGCAACCACAGATGGGTTGAACCCTTGGGTACGGGAAGGCCTGAAAGCTGTCCAAGATGCAATTATGAGATCGTTTGTCGTTGTGAAAGCTAACTTTCTGTAATATCAGGCTTAAATTTATATTAACTAGGAGATAAGGATTATGGTAGAAATTCATAAAAATGTTGATGACGCCCAAAAACAGAAAAATGCGCAGGCGGAACAGGATGCTTCCGTGCATAGCTCTTTGAAAAAAATAAAGAAAAAATTCGTCGTATTGAGCGGCAAAGGCGGGGTGGGCAAAACCAGCACCTCTGTTAACCTGGCCATGGCGCTTGCCAAAAAGGGATTCGACGTGGGAATTATGGATGTTGATTTACATGGACCGGACGTACCGAGAATGCTCGGGTTGAAAGGGATGCTGGGCATGAGTAAGAATAACAAACTGGATCCCATGAGGTATTCGGATAACTTGAAAGCAGTTTCAATAGAATCCTTGATTGCAAGTAAAGACGATGCCGTTATATGGAGGGGTCCGCTTAAATATTCCGCTATTAGGCAATTTATCGGTGAAGTCGAATGGGGTGAGCTGGATTTTCTGATCATTGATTCCCCTCCGGGCACCGGTGATGAGCCGTTGACCGTTGCACAGACAATTACCGATGCCCAGGCAATCATCGTTACCACCCCTCAGGAGGTGGCGCTGGCGGACGTCAGAAAATCCATCAGTTTCTGCAGAACCTTAAAAATGGAGATTTTTGGTCTTATTGAAAACATGAGCGGCTTTACCTGTCCCCACTGCAATAAAATGGTGGAGTTGTTCGGAACCGGCGGAGGAGAAAAAACCGCCCGGGACACGGGCATTCATTTTCTGGGAAGAATTCCGTTTGATCCGAATTTTGTTTCATGCGGAGATAACGGCATCTCTTTTCAGGAAAAATATACAGATTCTCAGATAACCAAGGTGTTTGCCGAGATAGCTGAGAAATTATCCAAATGATCTTAAGTGGGTAAATGTCCATCCATATTTGACGGCTTCGTAAAACGTCCAATTTCTGCGTTGCGCTTCATTTCGTGTTCACTGCGGCGTACATAAGTACGCCTCATTCCACGAAACTCGCGACGCCTTGAACTTGAACTTTTTACTTTGCCGTCGGGTGCATTACCAGTTTGTTAATTGCTATCCAAGACTTTTTGGTTTCAGGTTTCAGGTGTCAGGTATCAGCTAATTCGTTTCTTACTCCTGACACCTGTTTGCAAGGCTTTCGCTCAAAAAATGAATAAGTTAATGGGTGAAAACCATTTTAACAAATCGTAATGCACTCGTCACAGACATCAATGTGTAATCGACACAACTTTTTATAGACCTCAAGATCCTCCACGTCCATAAAATTTCTATTGGTCACCTCGTTTCCCTCTTAATCCTTTACCCTGACACCTGAAAAATCTTCGGAGCCATGGTTTGTCAATAGAAAGGCATCAGCGTTTACCAACGGTCTTGATTTCCACCCGGTTCAACGTCAAGGCGGAGGGAGGGATTCAAGCGCAGGAATATATTTAATATTTCGAGTATTGAATTCCTCGGTCCAACACAGAGATTGGGCCTGAGGGGAGGTTTTGAAACCAGTTTTAGGGTTTGATCCAGCTTCCTTGCTTAATATAAGACCCGGTAATTTTCTTGAGAGACTTTTTTTGCCCGACAAACCGTGACTTCATACCGAGCAGCCATTGTCTGTGTTTTACGGCTTCTTCTTTGCTGAGAAAAAGTTCGTGATCACTTTTTTTTATTTCAAATACCGGTGCACCATCCTGCAGGGTCATAATTCCCGAATTGCTGCACAGCATGCACCGCACCCTGTTGTTCTCGATAAACCGGAACGTATCCCCGCCGCATAGAGGGCAGCACGCTCCTTTTTTTTCAACACACGGCTCAAACAGGGCACCGGCCAATTCAGCGGCCGTCTGTTTATTCTCCGGGTTCATGAAAACTTCTCCCGGAAGGGCGCCGTAAACGATTCTGCTTCCTTTATTTTCCGCCAAAATCAGTTTTAAAAAACTTTGAATGCCAAGCAAACTATAGCCTTCCTTGCCCTCAATACCTGCTGTTACAACACCCACAGCCGGTTTGTGCCATAGTTTTTCAATTTGTGAATAAAATGAAAGCCCTCTGTCGAGGAGTCCTTTGATGCATGCATTAACACTCAGGAAATAGGTGGGTGCGGATACGATCAATGCATCAGCATCAATCATGGCGTTTATCACCGGAGCCAGGTCATCTTCAAGCACGCATTGTCCGGTGTTGTAAAGGCACTGGTAGCATCCCCTGCAAGGAAGGATCTTAAAATCCTGAAGACGTAACAGATTCAATTCATGGGGGATTGAAATTTGCCGGCTGATCTCTTTGACCATGATTTCGCAATTTCCCAATTTGCGCGGAGAACCGATAATCCCTAAAATTTTTTTCAAACCATCACCTCAACGTTTCATTTCTGATTATAGATCTTTAAAATTTTTTTTAACAGCTCTTGGTGTATTCCATTCTTCCAATTGGGCCTGCCTGCTCGTGCCCCAGGCCGCCTCGCCTCGCCTCGCCTTGCTTGGCTGGCGGGAGAGCTTGCAATGGCAGGCGGGGCGAAGCCCCTAAGTTCTTGAGAGGTTACAGGGCAAACGCATTTGATTTCGGTGTAGCGTAGCGACGGCGTGTTTCTCTTGGAAACCGACTGACTGTTTGAAGGGCTTTAGAACGCGTTAGCCCGAGCCGAATGAAATTATGACAAAAGAATCAATAGGATAATTTTACGACGAATTGTTCTTAATAACTCTGGCTCGGCTCGGGCTTAGGGGTGCTTAAGCACAAGTTTCAGTCGGTTGGAAAGAGATATTCGCCGTCGTGGAGCGTTCTTTCTATATTGGGATTCAAATGCGTTTACCCTGTAAGAGGTTACATGGAGACTTGCTATCTATCAATAATTATTTTATAAAAGATTTTAATTTGTTTTTAGGAGCGGTTTGGGAACGGACACGTCGAGGTTGGGCATTAAATTGAATGGATTTGTTGAGATGAATAAAAAAAAGTCTGATTTTCGGGTTACTCTCGGGAAACTAACATTAAAAAATCCTGTGCTAACGGCATCCGGAACCTTCGGATATGCCGGGGAGTTTGAAAAGCTTATAGACTTAAACCGTCTGGGCGGCATTATTGTAAAAGGGTTGTCCCTTGAAGCGTCCAGGGGGAACCCCCCCCCGAGAATCGTTGAAACACCGTGCGGCATGCTCAATGCCATTGGCCTTGAAAACGTGGGTCTGGAAGCATTTGTTAAAGAAAAATTACCGGTTTTAAAAAAGATTGATGCGCCGGTATTTGTAAACATCTATGGAAAAACTATCGAAGAATATGCTGAACTGGCCTCACGCCTTGAAGATATTGAAGAAGTCTCGGGCATTGAGGTAAATATTTCATGTCCCAATGTTACGTGCGGCGGCATGGCCTTTGGGGCTTATCCGGAATCCGCGGCCCAGGTGGTCAGAGCGGTTAGAAAGCGCACGACCCGGCATATGATGGTCAAGCTTTCGCCCAATGTAACCGATATCACTGAAATCGCTCGCAGTGCGGAAGGAGAGGGTGCCGATTCCATCTCTTTGATCAACACCATAACGGGGATGGCCATAGATATTGAAACCCGGCGTCCAAAGCTTGCCAATATCACCGGAGGGCTTTCCGGACCGGCAATCCGGCCCGTTGCCCTCCGAATGGTCTGGCAGGCGGCTCAAGCGGTCAATATCCCGGTAATCGGGGTTGGGGGAATCATGACGGCGAAACATGCACTGGAGTTTTTGATCGCAGGGGCTGTAGCGGTTCAGGTGGGTACGGCAAATTTTATAAACCCCCATGCCACCATAGATATCATCGAAGGGATAGAAGCATTTCTAGAGGAAAGAAACATTGCCGAGGTGGGGGATATTATCGGTACTCTGAACGTATAAAATTTTGCCCAAGGGGCCTTGCAGCCCCTTGGGCTTTTTTGAAAACAGGATCAGGTCATTGCGACCACGGGATTGGCTTTCAAGTATTCCAGACGGTTAAGTCCGTTTACATAGGCTTTGGCACTGGCAGTGATGATATCGGGGTCCGCTCCTCTGCCCAGTGCGGTTAACCCCTCTTCGCTTAAGCGGACCGTGACTTCGCCCTGGGCGTCCGTGCCGCCGGTAAGGGCGCTGACCGAAAACCTCAATAGTTCGGATTGCGTGCCGGTAAGTTTGGCGATGGCGTTAAAAGCGGCATCAATGGGTCCGTTTCCGTAACCTGCATCCTGAACGGACCGTTCATTTATCAAAAGCTTGACGCTTGCCATTGGAAAGACAGTGGTTCCGCTGGTCACGTGCAGATATTCCAGACGGAAAATATCGGTGGTTCGCAGGATGCCCTCGGTAACAATAACTTCCAGATCTTCATCGACAATATATTTTTTCTTATCGCCCAGTTCCTTGAATTTTGTAAAAACAAGCTGTAACTCTTCGTCGGAAAGATCATACCCCATTTCCTTTAAATGTGAGCGAAGGGCGTGTCTTCCGGAGTGCTTTCCTAAAACCAGCTTACTGGCGCTGATACCCACGGTTTCCGGTTTCATAATTTCATAGGTCATGGGATTTTTAAGTACGCCGTCCTGATGAATTCCGGCCTCGTGGGCAAAGGCATTGGCGCCGACAATCGCCTTGTTCGGTTGCACGATGATACCGGTTATCATACTGACCAGTCTGCTTGTGGGATAAATAAGCTCTGTTTTGATATTGGACCGTAGCGGAAGGTAATTAGGCCTGGTGTGAATTGCCATGACCAGTTCTTCAAGGGAAGTATTGCCGGCCCGTTCACCGATGCCGTTGATGGTCACTTCTGCCTGTCTGGCACCGGCGCTTATTGCCGCAATGGTATTTGCAGTGGCAAGCCCCAGGTCATTGTGACAGTGAACACTTACAACGGCTTTGTTTATATTGGGAGTATGGCTCATGACATATTTGACAAGATCGGAAAATTCCATGGGTATGGCATAGCCTACGGTATCCGGAATGTTTATGGTTGTTGCGCCCGCTTCAATGGCGGCTTCAAAAACCTTGCACAAAAAATCCCGATCGCTTCGAGACGCATCTTCCGCTGAAAATTCCACATTGTCGGTAAAAGACGCGGCATATTTGACCGCTTCTATTGCGGTTTTGACAACCTGGTCTTTTGTCATGTTTAACTTGTAGTGCATGTGAAGGTCGGATGTGGCGATAAACGTATGGATTCTAGGTTTTACGGCATGCTGTATGGCACCCCAGGCTCGGTCAATATCTGGTTTGGAGGTGCGCGCCAGGGCGGCAACCTCGGGTTTTTTGAGTTTTTCCGCGATCTTTGAAACCGCGTCAAAGTCGCCTTTTGAGGCCGCAGGAAATCCGGCTTCCAGCACATCTACCCCCAGTTTTTCCAGCTGCGTGGCAAGCCGCAGCTTTTCCGCGGTATTCATGCTGGCGCCGGGAGATTGTTCGCCGTCTCTTAATGTGGTGTCGAATATAATGACTTGTTCTTCCATTATTTTACTCCTTTTTTTCAGGGTTCGGGTGATAGGTTTAAGTCTATCCCTGTGACAACGAGTAAAATTACCCAAGCATAGGCCGCAGGACAGGATAAAAAAATTGTCCCGCGGCATTGATTCCATCTCTTTTAATCAAGATTCTATTCCTTTTCATGGTCATTGTTTTGCCATAGACAGCTTATAGTGAAAACTTTCTGCCAGGGCATGCCAGGTTGCTTCGATGATATCCTCGGAGACACCGATGGTGCTCCAGATATTATCCTGATCCCGTGACTCTATGAACACACGAACCCTGGCCGCGGTTCCTTTGCGTCCATCGATAACCCGGACCTTGAAATCAATCAGCCGCATGGCCTCGAGTTCGGGATAAAATTTATTCAGGGCCTTGCGCAGGGCGTTATCTAAGGCACTAACCGGCCCGTCACCTTCAGCGGCGGTGATTTCTTCCTTGCCATCCACGGAAATCTTGATGGTGGCGTGGGCGGAACAGGGGCGCTCAGCGTCCTTCTCAATATGTACCCTGAAAGATTTGAGCTCAAACAGGGGCCGGTACTGGTCCGTAAACTTTTCCAGCAAGATCTTGAACGATGCGTCAGCGATATCAAACTGGTACCCTTCCTGTTCCATGCGTTTAACTTCAGTAACGATTTTGCGACTGTCAAATCCGTTGGCCCCCAGCTCGATGCCGAGTTCTTTTGCTTTGTATTCAATGTTTCTTTTACCCGAAAGATCCGATACCAGAACCCGGCGCTTGTTGCCCACCATCTCCGGTTCCATGTGTTCGTATGCCCGGGATACTTTCATGATCGCACTTACATGAATGCCCCCTTTGTGGGCAAACGCGCTATTTCCCACAAAAGGTCTGCTGTTTAAGGGAATCATATTGGCCATTTCGCTCACAAACCTGGAGAGAGATTTGAGTTTTACTATGTTTTCTGCAGAAACACACGGGCGGTTCATCTTGTAGTAGACAATGGGGATGATCGATGTGAGATCGGCATTGCCGCATCTCTCTCCGTATCCATTAATGGTCCCCTGGACCATCACCGCACCGGATTCCACGGCCTGGATGGAATTGGCCACGGCCATGCCGCTGTCGTTGTGGGTATGAATGCCTATTCTAACCGGCAGGGCATCCGGTTTTGTATGGTATTTTTCAGCAAGTCGACGGTGAACCTCGTTGATTATGGATTGGATTTCAGACGGTAGGCTGCCGCCGTTCGTGTCACAGGGCACAATAAATTCCGCGCCGGCATCAATGGCGGCAATTAATGTTTCCAAAGCATAATCACTGTTCTCCTTGAACCCGTCAAAAAAATGTTCGGCATCGTAAACCACCTCGCGATCATTTTCTTTCAGATAAGCAACGGATTCCCGGATCATGGCCAGGTTTTCTTTCAGGGTGTTGTTCATGACCCGCTTAATATGCAGATCCCACGTTTTTCCGAATATGGCAACCGCGGGAGTTTCCGCTTTAAGCAATGCTTGCAAGTTCGGGTCGTCGGCCGGGTCGATACCGGGTTTGCGTGTAGAGCCGAACGCCGTTATACGGGTATTTTTAAATTTCACTTTTTTCGCCAGATCGAAAAATTGCATGTCCCTGGGGTTGGAACCCGGCCAGCCGCCTTCGATGTAATGAATACCGAAATCATCCAGCCGTTTGGCGACTTGTATCTTTTCCATGGCGGAAAAGTTTATATTTTCTCCCTGGGTTCCATCCCTTAAGGTGGTGTCATATAAGATGATCGGTTCCATGATGTTGTTCTCCTATAATATGTTTCTTTGAGCCATGCCTGTCCCGCATGGCGGGGGTCAGAGATAGATGGCTCTGCTTTGCAGTTTTGTGTCTAAAATCACAAATTCCAAGCACCAAATTTCAAATAAATCACAAATTTAAAATCTCAAATTCCAAACAAGGGCAAAAGCCATTTTTTTATTCTTTTGTTTGTTATTTCGAATTTCGGTAATTGGTATTTATTTGTTATTTGTTATTTGTTATTTGTTATTTGTGTTTTGTTATTTGGGATTTCAATATGTCAATGAATTTCCAACAAAGCAAATCCCCTCTGGGGATAATCAAAGCCTGGTTTTCTGGACCAGGATTTTTATGGTTATCGATTTTCGGGCCGTAACGATCGTACCGCAGCTCCGGCCTGCCACATTTCAGAATTTTTGATGACATCGAGTTCCTTTTGCAGTTTTTCAAGGTAGTCAGGAGCA
>JAFDEW010000497.1 GCA_019310125.1 Deltaproteobacteria bacterium
GCGGCGACTATTACTTGATTTCAAGGACGCTGGGTCCGGAATTCGGCGGTGCCATTGGGTTGGTTCTTTTTTTGGCACAATCGGTTTCCATCGCGTTTTACTGTATCGGATTTGCTGAAGCCATGACGGTACTCCTGCCCCAAAGCATGTTTACGACTTCCAGAATTATCGCTATTTTCGCGGTATCGCTTTTGTTCATTTTTGCCTGGTTGGGCGCCGACTGGGCGACCCGTTTTCAGTATGTGGTTATGGCGCTTCTGGTTGCCGCTCTGTTTTCTTTTTTTGTCGGCGGTCTGGCCCGCTGGGAAATGGCAACCCTGGTTCAAAACTGGACGTCTCCCTCCGAAGGTCCCAACTTCTGGATAATCTTTGCTATTTTTTTTCCGGCGGTGACCGGTTTCACCCAAGGAGTGAGCATGTCCGGAGAGCTGAAAGATGCCGGGAAAAGCCTGCCGCTGGGAACTTTTATGGCTGTGGGGATATCCATACTGGTCTATTTTGGTGCGGCCTTTGTGTTTGCCGGTGTGCTTCCCAATGAGATCCTGATGAAAGACTATGGAGCCATGAAACAGGTGGCCCGTTTCAGTGTTCTCATTGATGCCGGTGTGGTGGCCGCCACGCTGTCTTCGGCAATGGCCTCTTTTTTGGGGGCACCGCGGATCTTGCAGTCTCTTGCCAAAGATCGAGTTTTTCCTTTTCTATTGCCCTTTGCCAAAGGATCCGGCCCCACCGACAACCCCCGGCGCGGTGTACTCATTTCGGCCGCCATCGCATTGGCCACTATCAGTATGGGCCAGCTGAATCTCATTGCCCGGGTGGTGTCCATGTTTTTTCTCATTTCCTATGGTCTGCTCAATTACGCTACTTATTACGAAGCTCGAGCCGCCAGCCCTTCCTTTCGCCCGAAGTTCAAATGGTTTGACAAACGTTTAAGTCTGCTGGGATTTTTAGCCTGTCTTTTGGTGATGCTGGCCATTGATTTTAAAACCGGTCTGATTGCCGTTTCCATTTTGTTTGCAATTTATCAGTATCTGAAGCGGACGGCCGGCCCTGCCCGGTGGGCTGACAGCCGGCGATCCTATTATTTACAACGTGCCAGAGAGAATCTCTTGGAAGCGTCTGTCGAGCCGGAACATGATCGCGACTGGCGTCCTCAGATCCTTGCGTTTTCCAAGGATGCTCAACGGCGGCCCGGGCTGCTGCGCTTTGCCTCATGGCTCGAGGGAAGAAGCGGGTTGACAACCGTTGTCAAAATTTTAGAAGGAGAAGGGATCAAGATGCTGAAACTCCAAGAGGAAAGCGAATCCGAACTCCGGACGGATATCGCCGCGCATGGTTTTCCGGCGTTTCCGCTTGTGGTTTTTGCTCCGGATCTCGATATTGCCTTAAATACCCTGATCCAGTCCACCGGTATCGGACCGCTGAAAGCCAACACCATTCTGCTGAACTGGCTGGACCCTGAATCGGAAATCACAAACCACCAAAGAGAAATCGGTTTTGTACGAAATTTAAGAGCGGCGTATCGTCTGGGGCGAAATATTGTGGTTCTGGATGCGGATGAAGATAAATGGAACACGCTCGAGAATATTCCTGGTGAAAATCGGCGGATTGATGTGTGGTGGTTAAATGATGCCACCAGTCGTCTGATGCTGCTGCTCGGTTATTTGATAACCCGCAGCGAACCGTGGGACGCGGCCAAAATTCGTGTGCTGGCTGCCGGTTATAAGGCGGATACGTTGGAAAATTTAACGGATTTGAAAAACAATCTTGAAGAAGCGAGAATCAAGGCTGAACCGATAATTGTCACAAATGCTGATATAGATAAACTTTCGGAATATTCGGCGGACGCTGCCGTGGTCTTTTTGCCGTTTCGTCTTCGCGGCGACCAAATAACCTGCCGTTTTGGCAGCCGAGGACATTGCATTGGATGCCGAACCTGAGGAAGGAACGGCCGGCGATATGGCAGTTGCCATGGATGCGCTCGCGGATACCGAAAAAAAAGCCGTTGAGGCCGAAAAAGAGGCGGCCAAAACCCGAGAGATCGCAGAAACGGCCAAAGAAAAACTGCTGGAATTGGAAAATAATACCGGGGATACAGAAGAAGACCTGGGGACTAAATTGAAAACAGCGGCGGATACTGCCGAGAAAGAAGCCGATAAAGCCTTTCGCAAAGCGGCCAAAGCCAGGGCCAAGGTTGAGGAAGCTGCAAAAATTGTCAAGGAACTGGATCCCACGGCGGAATCAACAGAAGAAAAGGAACAATAGATACGGAAGCATTACCGATCTGTTAAAATGGTTTTCAGCCATAAACTTATTCATTTTTTAGCGAAAGCCTTGCAATCAGGTTTCAGGTGTCAGGTTTCAGGTATCAGCTAATTCGTTTCTTACTCCTGACACCTGACACCTGAAACCAAAAAGTCTTGGATAGTTATTAACAAACTGGTAATGCACCCATAGATACTGCATTTTCGCTCATTTTAGAACTCCTGACCTGTATACATAATTTCAACGTGATATGGAGGTTTAGTGGTAATTTCAGATGCAACAATTTGAACATCGAACATCGAACGTTCAACGTCGCTCCAGTGAAATAGAAAAAAAGTTTCACGGGGTAAAAACGTCGAATGTGGAAGGCGCTTGGCTT
>JAFDEW010000498.1 GCA_019310125.1 Deltaproteobacteria bacterium
TCGATGGGCCATGCCTGTCCCGCATTGCGGGGGGCAGAGTTCTCCGGCTCTGCCTTGGAGTTTGGTGTCTTAAATCACAAATCCCAAGCACCAAATTACAAATAAATCTCAAATCCCAAATTGCAAATTCCAAATCGGTTCAACGCGCAACGCAGGCGGTTGCGCCGCGTGAGTGATTATTTTTTTGTTTGGGATTTGTTGTTTGGAATTTCAATAAGTCAATAAACTTTCAATAAAACAAATCCCCTCTGGGGATATCCAAAGAATAACGGTTGTAATAGGGTTTTGACAATAAAAATTTTGGTAAAAAGACATTGAAACCGTTTCTGAGGGTAAACGTATTTGATTTCAGTGCAGCGTAGCCACGGCGTGTTTCTCTTGGAAACTGACTGACTGTTTGAGACCTTTGCCCCCCCTTTTTTGCCTATTCAACATATTTTAATGAAGAATCCACACGTTGATGGCATATAAAAGATGAACCTTGAACTGACTGAACATCGAACATCGAACGTCCAACATCGAATGTTGAATGAAAGACAAAAACAAGGACAAAAATTCTGTTAAAAGAACTTAGGGAGATTTAAAGATAGTTAGAACTTATTCAGAAGGTACCATCGATTTTAAAATAAGTTGAGGAGCGAAGCGACATCCTTATTCGATGTTCAACGTTGGACGTTCGATGTTCGACGTTCATCTTTTTAATATGTTCGATGTTCGATGTTCAAATTGTTGCGTCTGAAATTACAACTAAACCTTCATATCACGTTGAAATTACATATACAGGTCAGGAGTTCTGAAATGCGTTTGCCCCGAACCGTTGCGCCTATTGCTTGACGCATTTGTTGAAGGCATGGTATACGGTTTAAGCGGTTTTAGATAGTGCCTGAACGAAAAATCCTAGTTTTCGTTCGGGCAATAGGTAGAACTCTAACATGGAACATACCAAAAAGACTTTATGAATAAACCATCCGTATCCACCACCTATAACGGGCTGTCTCGAATAAAACTGTTTTGGGCGCTCTCCCGCACACCGCACGGTCTATTGGACATGGCCACGCCCGCCTTCGCGGCGCTTCTGTGGATCGGGGGGTTTCCTTCCCTGTATGTGATGGGTTTAGGGCTGGTTACGACCTTTGCGGGGTATACCGCTGTTTACGCCTTAAACGATGTGGTGGATCATCGGCTGGATAAAGAAAAACTCAAACACGGCGCGCTTCAGGATTACGAAGATTACCTGGACGCGGTTCTGGTGCGTCACCCCATTGCCCAGGGATTTCTCAGTTTTAAAGAAGGGCTTGCGTGGTCACTGGCCTGGGGAATCTTGGCGCTGGTCGGTGCATACCTGTTAAATCCCGTGTGTGCGGCAATATTTTTGGCCGGCGCTCTTTTGGAGAGCGTTTATTGTCTCCTGTGGCGGGTCAGTCATTTTCGAACCCTTGTTAGCGGAGGCGTTAAAACAAGCGGCGCATTGGCTGCCGTGTTCGCCGTAGATCCCAACCCGTCCCCGGTTTTTATCTTAATCCTTTTCCTGTGCCTGTTTTTTTGGGAAATCGGCGGCCAAAACATTCCGGCGGACTGGACCGATGTTGAAGAAGACCGGCAACTCAATGCACAAACCATTCCCGTGCGTTTCGGGCTGCTTGAACGGGCCAATTTTATTATCCTGTGGTCGATTGTCCTTTCGATGATCTTGACGGTGATTCTGTTTTCCGTGACCCGGGTGCGATTTGAAATTCCCTATATTCTGGCCGCCGTGTTTACGGGGGGGTATCTGTTGTTAACTCCCGCGGTGAAGTTATACAAAACCAAAGAACGCCGGGAGGTTATGACCCTGTTCAATAAAGCCAGTTATTACCCCGTATGCCTTCTGGCGATCGTTACCATTAAATCAATGCTCTAATTCGCCTTCGCCGGAGTACCCTGCAGCTTGCTGGGGGTGTAAATCAAGACAGTCGGTTGCTGAGATTGCTATGGCTATTTGGTGTCAGGTGTCAGGTGGGCTATTTGGTTTCAGGTGTCAGGTGTCAGGAAGCGGTATGCCACGATTCACGCCTTGGATTTTGTTACGGATATGCCGGTCAACATTTTTCTCGGCGAGTTGAGCAGGCGCGCTGTTTGAGGAGCGCCTGGCCTGGCTTCCTAAATCGTATTTCTCTTCTTTGGGCCACTTGTGCGTCAAGTCGCAGACTTCAATGAATGTGTAACCCACACAACTTTTTATAGACCTCAAGATTCTCCACATCCATATAATTGCTCGTGGTCACCTCGTCCCCTCCCTTTAAGCCTGACACCTGACACCTGACACCTGACACCTCTTTCACCAACGGTTGTGATTCGCACCCGCTTGCTGGGGGAAACTTCATTTTACAGCAACCCTAAAACCGCTAAGGGTTTTACTCCAAAAGATTTTTTTAAAAACAAGTTTCACACCCTTTAATCCAGGGTAAATGCATTTGGTTTCGGTTCAGCGGAGCGACGGCGTGTATCTCTTGGAAACCGACTGACTGTTTGAAGGGCTTTAGCACGCGTTAGCAGGAGCCGGATGAAATTATGACTATTGTCCATCCAGAAGCGGCATCTTTTGGTCCCCGGCGGCGTTTTCGCTCGTTTTCAATCCTCGAAATAGCACGCTATGCCTCCGGTTGAAACCTCGCTCGGGCCTTGCCGGAAACCAAAATCTACCATTTCTGGATGGACACTATCTAAAAATCAATAAAATTATTTAGCGACGAATTTTTCTTAATAACTATAGCGCGGCTCGGGCTTTACGGGTGCTTAAGCCCGAGTTTCAGTCGGTTGTAAAGAGAAGCACGCCGTCGTGGAGCGTTATCCTTAGTATTGGGATCCAAATGCGTTTTAACGTTTTTCAGCCACATGGACAACAGCGATCCCGTTGGTCAGTCTCCGATAGGAAACCTTATGAAACCCAATGTCCCTTAATAGGGCCGACAATTCCTCGGGCAGCGGAAACACCCGTATACTCTCGGGTAAAAGCAAATACGCCTGCCGGGAACCCACCAAAACCTTCCCGAGAAAGGGTATCACATGAAAAGAGTATATATCATACAGCCATCGAAACAATGGAGCGGTGGGTTTTGAAAACTCCAGGCACATTATTTTTCCACCGGGTTTAAGAATACGATGCATTTCTTTAAATCCCAAATCCATATGGGTCAAATTTCGTATCCCAAAGCCGACCATGGCCGCATCAAATGAATCATCCGGAAATGAAATGGACTCCGCATCTCCCTGGATAAACTCGATACGGTTTCTCCGGCCCGATTGATTCCGTTTGGCACGTCCGACCTGCATCATTTTACGGTTGATGTCGTAAATGATGACTTTCCCGGAAAGATCCACAGACCTGACTGCCAACACAGCCAGATCGCCGGTGCCGCCGCAGACGTCAAGTACCCGGTCACCGGGTTTCAAATGCAACATTTCAATAGCCGTTCTCTTCCACAGATAGTGGATGCCGAAACTTAGCAGCGTGTTCATGAAATCGTATTTGGCGGCGACCGTGTTAAAATGCCGCAGGGTCCGGCCAACTTTTTCTTTTTTGGGGATTTGCTGAAACCCAAATGGAACCAGAATCTCCTGATCCGGATGGTTTTCGGGCGGACTCCCCTGGGTGCCTTCTTTATGCCAGATATTTTTATTTTGTATCATCATCTCAACCCGCTTTCCCCGGACTTTGAATTTAATATAACCCGTGTTGCATATCAAAAGACAACTTAAGGATCAAGCCTTTGAAAATAATTCTTAAATATTTTATCAGATTAACGAAAAACACCCGAATCAAGTTTTGACTCGATTCGGGTGTAATTACCGTTTAAGTGCCCGCCGCCCTAACTGGGTTCGGTAGTT